>JBOGMA010000387.1:0-11535 GCA_050746465.1 Acidobacteriaceae bacterium | reverse complement strand
TGGAAGTGGTATCTCAATCAAGCCTACGAAACCACTATGGGCATGATGCGCCTCGCGCCTTACTACACGCAGTTCGGTCAGATGGAAGGCGACGTCTTCGTCTACATTCTTGACGACCTGAAGCACGAGGGCATGACCACCGAGGCCAACACCCTTGAAGCCGCCATGCGCAAGCGTGCCGAGCACTGGAGCACAAAAAAATATCCCTTCGGCAGCGAAATGCCATGGGACTCCACTGGACAGGAAGAGGTCTACGCCTGGATGCACTACTTCGGCTACCAGCCGCAGGCGCAAACCACCATTGACGCCATTCTCGGCTACGATCCCACCATCCCCAACTGGGGATACAACGGCAGCGCCCGCCGCTACTGGGACTTCATCTTCGGCGGAAAAGTGCGTCGGCTTGAGCGCCAACTCCACCACTACGGCTCCGGAATCAACGCCGTCCCGCTCCTCGCCGATTACCGCCAGAATCCCACCGACCTCTACCTGCTCCGCGTCGGCTACGGCGGGACCATGGGTGAGCTAACCAACATCAACCAGCAGGGGGCTTCATCGGCGGCCTTCCACGCGTTTCCTGACATGCTGGCCTTCGATCCCTACTCCGGCGACTACGGCTCCGGCTTCTGGGGATTCGCCGTCAACACCGCAACCTACATCACGCACGATCCTCAACTCGGCTGGCTGAGCTTCGGAGGCAATCTCCAGCAGAAGCACGGCAGCGTCACCGTTGAGCCGCTCGATGCCTTCCGCAATCGCGTCTATCTTGCTCCCGTCGGCCTATGGCTAACGCTGGACTCGGGCAAATTCAATCGCGTCGTCTTCAACGCCCACACCAGCACAGTTCGCCTCACGCTCGACCCGGCGAACAAATTCACCCCCGACGCCCGCCTCCGCATCCAGCAACCAGCAAAAATCGCAGGCGTAGGTTCCTACCAACCCACCGGGACATATACGATGGAGCGTGGAGCCTACGTCGTTCCGCTCAACAGCAACGCGACTGAAGTTGTGCTCCGCTCGAAAAAATAGACTGGGCGCAACTGGAATTTCTTGATGAACCACATGACCGGCGCAAAATGGCTTTTGGCTTTCGGATGCATCGCGCCGCTCGCCTGCGCGCCCGCATCCGTGCTGGCTCAAAAGGCTGCCACTGGTCCCTCCGCCTCAGTCCAACGCGGAATCAAGCTGGTCGAAACCGGTCACTGCAAGGAAGCGCTGCCGCTTCTCACGCGCGGCCTTTCGCGCATCACAGACAAGTCCCTCCGCTACCATGCGCAAATGGCCACCGTGCGTTGCGCCATGGCGCTCGATCAGGCAAAAACGGCGGCCGACACGCTGATCTCCCTCGCAAACGAATCACCCGACGATCCTGAAGTGTTGTACATCCAGACCCACTTCTTCTCCGAAATGGGCATGCGCGCCGCGCAGAGACTTCAACAGCGCGATCCCGACTCCTACCAGGCCAAGCGCCTTCAGGCCGAGTCTCTCGAGTCCGAAGGCAAAAACGAACAAGCCGCCGCCATCTATAACGAAATCCTCAAGACTCATCCCAACGTCCCCGGCATCCACTACCACCTCGGCCAAATCGCTCTTGCTGAAGCGGGCCCGAACGGCAACACCGACGCAGCCAAGGCCGAGTTCGAAAAAGAAACTCAGGTCGATCCGACCAACGCCTCCGCCCAATTCGTTCTCGGCGAGTTGGATCGCCGCAGCGGAGACTTCAGCGGAGCCATCAACCACTTCACCCGCGCCGCCAAACTCGACGTCGGGTTTTCCGAAGCCTACCTCGCCCTTGGCATGTCGCTCACCGCATCCGGAAAATTCGCCGAAGCCAAAGCCCCGCTGGAGCACTATGTAAGTTTGGAGCCGAACGACCCCGCCGGCCACTATCAACTCGCCATCGTCTACGCCCGCACCGGAGACAAGCCCGCCGCCGAGCGCGAAATGGCCCTGCAGCGCCAGGCCGCCGCCAGACATGGAGCCACCGACAACACTCAAGGACATTCGGTGAACGAATGAAGGCGCGAGCGGCAAGCGAGGTCTGATGCGGTTGTTTCCGCCCCTTTCCCGCCGTCAATTTCTCCGCGCCGCCGGGCTATCTGCGGCTGTCTCCGCACTTGAACATCCACTTGCCCGCGCGCTCGAAACCTCCTCCGCGCCGCCGCTCTTCACCGAAATTCCTGCCGCGCAAAGTGGAATCACTTTTACCCACACCGCCGGCCTTTCCCCGCAAATGTATCTTCCGGAAACGGTCGGCGCAGGCTGCGCTTTCTTCGACTATGACAACGATGGATGGATGGATATCTATCTCGTCAACAGCGGCCCGTGCGATTTCTACAAGCCAGCCACGCCGCTACGCAACGCGCTCTACAAAAACAATCGTGACGGAACCTTCACCGACGTCACGCTCAAAGCAGGAGTTCCCGGCAACGCCTACGGCATGGGCGCTGCCGTTGGAGACTACGACGGAGACGGCCTGCCCGATCTCTTCGTCACGCAATACCCCAACAGCATCCTCTACCGCAACAACGGCGATGGAACTTTCACCGATGTCACCGCCAAAGCCGGCGTCGCCTGCCCCGGCTGGGGCACCAGCGCGGTCTGGTTCGACTACGACAACGACGGCCGCCTCGACCTATTCGTCTGCAACTTCGCCGACTTCAGCAAAGAGAAGAACGTCTGGTGCGGGGGCCACGGCCCCGGCGAACGCTTCTATTGCAAGCCGAATGTCTTCAAACCTATGCCGAGCTGGCTCTTTCACAACAACGGCGACGGAACCTTTACCGATGTCAGCCAGGAATCCGGCATAGCCGCCTCGCTCGGCAAGGCCTGGGGAGTCGTGGCCGCCGACATCGACAACGACGGTCGCATGGACCTCTTCATCGGCAACGACACCGTCGCCAACTTCCTCTTCATGAACCAGGGGAAGGGCCGCTTCTCAGAAAACGGGCTTCTCGCCGGCATCGCCTACAATCCCTTCGGTGCGCCGCGCTCGGGAATGGGTGTCGACGCCGCCGATTACAACCAGGACGGCTGGCTCGACCTCTTCGTCGCCAACGTCGACCACGAAATGTACTCGCTCTACCGTAACAACAAGGACGGCAGCTTTACGGACGAGGCGCTCCACACCCCCATCGGCCCAACAACGCGGCTCATGAGCGGATGGGGGCTAAAATTTTTCGACTACAACAACGACGGCGACCTCGACCTCGTCATCGCCAACGGGCATCCCGACCTCACCATTCACGAGCACCACCCCGAGTTGCACTACGAAGAGCCCATGCTGCTCTTCAGTCGCATCAATGGCGAGTGGAAAAACATCAGTGCCGAAGGAGGCCAGGCGTTTTCGCATCCCATCGCCGGACGCGGTCTCGCACTCGGCGACTTCAACAACGACGGCGCGGTGGACGTGTTAGTCAGTGCGAACAACGGCGCGCCCGTGCTGCTCAAAAACAACGCGGTCGCTGGCAACCATTGGCTCGGCATCAAGCTCATCGGGACCAAATCCAATATCGATGCCGTAGGCGCAAAAGTCACCTGGAAAAGCGGAGACCTGCTCCGCCACCGCACCAAAGTCGGCGGCGGAAGCTATCTCTCCGCCCATGACCCGCGCATGGTCCTCGGACTCGGCCTGCGGAAATCCATCGACTGGATCGAGATCGAGTGGCCCAAACCCGGCGGCCCGAAACAGCGCTTCACCGGCCTGCCCATCGACCGCTACATCACCATCACCGAAGGCAAGCCTGACTGGAAATAGCGAACCCCAGGTCCCGCCCCGGAAAACTAGTGCTCGTGGTGATGCCGCCATTTCCAGTATTGTTGCTGATCGTGCCTACTGCGCCGGTCGTAGTCTTCGTGATGGCGATGCGTGTCGCTCTCCCACCGTGTGTAATACGGCCGCTCGCTCTGCGACCACACAGATACTCTTACTCTGCGGTGCGCGGCGCAGCCCGTGCCGAAAAGCGGGGTCATCAGTGCAGCAACCAGCAAAAGCTGTCCAAATTTTTTCATGCAGCATTCCTTTCAATTTCACTCAAGGTCCTGAACATCTCTTGCCGAGATGCGTCCCTAACTGCAGCCGGTTGTTCATCGTTCGGTAAACAGTCGCGGAATAAGACAGGGAACCAGACTCACACCCAAGGTGTCTATTCCCCCAGATGTCTCGCTCTCTCCACCTGAAAATGGAGAGCTTATGTTTGAGGACAGTCTGGTCGAATCCTCCGGTCGCATTCGCACCCGGAGCAAGTGGTACGCGCTTGGTTCTTTCGTGCTCGAAGCCATTGCGCTGGCAATCCTTATTCTCATCCCCTTCGTGTATCCGGCCGCGCTGCCGCCGCACGCGCTTACGAATCTTCTGGTAGCGCCGCCTCCGCCCCCACCTCCAGCGCCCGCGCCTCATGCTTTAGCGCGCCCGCATGCCGCGATTCAGATCGTGCAACTCGCCAATTTAACCGCGCCCGCTGTCATCCCACGCCAAATCGCCAAGGAAGACAATGCCCCAGCGCCTCCTGACATGCCCCAAAACTTCACCGGAATCCGCGGCAGCAACCCAGGCGCTCTCTTAGGCTCCATGCCGCCACTTCCACCCGCGCCCCCTCGCGTCAGGGCATCCGGCCCGCTTCGAGTTTCCTCCGGAGTCGCCGCCGGCCGCCTGCTCACGCCCATCCAGCCCATATATCCGGCTATAGCAAAGGCCGCCGGTATTCAGGGAACGGTGGTGATCGACGCCCTCATCTCCAAGCAGGGACGCGTCGAAAAGGCACACGTCGTCAGCGGCCAGCCAATGCTTGCGCAAGCGGCCCTGGCCGCAGTCAGCCGAGCGCGCTATCAGCCTTACAAACTCAACGGCCAGCCCGTTGAAGTGGAGACAACCATCAACATCAATTTCGTTCTGGGAAACTAAATGGCTTGGGTGGCCGTCTCAAGATTGGCGGCGACGGACGTATCGGTTCGGTGCTACCATTTGGACGCGAAGCGCTTTGGCCCGCAGCCCCTGCCGTCAAGCCAAAGCAATAGGGTTCAACCCCGAAAGGAGCGGATTATGTCAAGATTCTCCGTATCCATCGCGACGACCGCCATTGCAGTATTGCTGTCTGCCGCAGCTATTCCCACCCAAGCCCAAAACCAGCCCCAACCCCAGACCCAGCGCTCCATGTCCCAGGTGCGTATCGTGCGTCTCAGCGAGGTTCGAGGGGCCGTACAGCTTGACCGCGGTGTAGGCCATGGCTATGAATCCGCCTCCGTCAACATGCCGGTGGTCCAGCAAAATCGCCTGAAAACCGAAGTTGGCGTGGCGGAGGTGGAATTCGAAAACAGCAGCACGCTGCGCGTGGGTCCCGATACTGAGGTCCAGTTTTTGCTGCTCGGACGAACGCCTCAGGGCGCCACCGTTTCCATCGTCCGCCTCGTGAAAGGCATTGCTTACATGAGTGTCGTGAACTCGCACGCGAAGGTTGCTAATTCCTTGGACCTGGTCTTCGGCGATCAGAATATCGAGTTGCAGCCGGACACCCATGTGCGCGCGGAAATTAACGGCCAACAGGTGCAACTCTCCGTGCTCAAGGGCACCGTTCAGGTGCAGGGCCCGAAGGGCATGGTCGAAATTGCGCGCAAGCATACCGCCACGTTCGCGCTGGCCGCCGACAACCAACCCGAAGTGGCCAAGGGTATCGAATCCGATTCACAGCTCTACCAAATGCTTGACCATTGGGACAAGCAAATGGACGAATACCATTCCAGACAGGCATCCATGTCCATGTTTGGCGGAGATCCATATAGCTACGGCGTCTCCGACATGCTCTATTACGGAGCATTTCAGGATGTAGGCGGCTGCGGCACGATGTGGCGGCCCTATTTCGCCAGTTCCGCCTGGAGTCCCTACTCCAACGGAACCTGGGCCTACTATTCCGGAGCCGGTTATAGCTGGGTTTCGCCCTATCCATGGGGCTGGACTCCGTATCACTACGGATCATGGTCCTTCTGCCCCGGCGCCGGCTGGGGATGGATGCCGGGCGGATCATGGATGCCCCTCCACAACGTTGCCGCCGCCACCATTCCGGCAACAGCCGCGGGTGGAACCACCGGGGTCATCGGGATCAAAGGCCCAAACCGCCTGCCGGTCATCCCTCAACCGCCACGCTCAAAAGGCCCTTCTCTGATAAGCGTGAGCCAGGCGCCTCTGGTGCATTCAGGCATTGACCCGCGCGGCTCATTCGTTTTCCGCAAGGATTCAGCCGGCCTCGGCATTCCGCGCCATGAACTTGGCAACCTCAGGGGATTCTCCCGGCACGCCATTCAAAAAGGTGTCGCCACAACCCCAATCTACATGACCATGGCCCCAGGACCGAGGAACGGAATGCGCACAAACGGAACGCGCATCAACGGAATGCGCGGTGAGAGAAACACACCCGGCGTCATCACCATGCACCGCGGCTACGCACCCTCCCAGGCAGGTCCTGGCGCTCGCTCCTCCGGTAACTTCGGCGGCGCCCCTGCAAGAGGCAATGCAATGCCAATGTCCAGCGCCCCCGCAATGCGCTCCGCCCCCGCCGCTGCCCCGGCTGCCCCACGTGGGCGGTAGGGCTCGCGCCGGGAGTTAAAGTATCGCCGCGTCAATCGGGCAACCGCGCCGCGGCGAACCCAACCCATGTCATCCTGAGGCGTAGCCGAAGGACCTGCGGTTTTTCCCTGTTGCCACCAATCTGGGTGACCCAGAGCCGGCCCTGAGCTTGCCCGAAGGGTCTCGCTTTTGAAGGAAACCAGGAGCCGCGCCCGATCCCGCCGATGCCTCGCTACGCGGCCAACCCATGCTGGCCCGAAAGGTGATATCAATGCCTAAATTTACCGCGAACAAGACACTTGCCCTTTCGCTACTTGCGGCAATGGCAATCGCTCCAGCAAGTGCGCGTTCGCGCGCCAGCGCTGAGCAGGCGTCGCCTTCTGTTTCGTCCGCTTCCAGGGCAGTCCGAAACGAAGCGCTTGCCCGGGAAATTGTCCGATTGTTTAATGAAGACCAAACGCTTTTGGCGGAGTTGCAAAAGGCTAAGAAAGATCCTGCATTTCGGAAGACCCATGAGTCCTGGGTCGTTCGTTCCAAAGTAAAAGAGCATAATCCCAACTTCTACGACTCGGTGGTTTACGGACTTTGGGCCCAGTCGCCCGATGCTCCCGAGCTTGTTCGGCGCTACGTCAAGTTCCGCAAGGCTACGGATGCGCGGGTCAAGTCCATCGTTACAGAGAATGGCTGGCCGCAAAGGGCCTCCGTGGGTGACGAAGCTGCGGCGGATTTCTTCTTTCTCTTCGGGCATGCCGATGCCGAGAACGCCTGGAGAGCGACTCAACTCGCGACTCTCAAAAGAGTTTTCCGGGAAGACCATGTCAATCCGCGGCTGTATGCCCACCTATGCGATCGCATTGCCAACGTGACAGGCAAGCCCCAGATCTACGGCTCCGTCATGGGACCGGGCAGTACACCGGGCAGCGCAAAGCTGTACTGGCCGCTGATTGATAACATCGCCGCCGCGGACAAGCGCAGAGCTCAGATTGGTCTGCCCTCGATTGAAAGCGAGCTCGAAAAGTTCCGTCACGGCGCCTACATCGGCCCGTATATGACGCCAATTGAGAAGGGCCAGAGCTGGAGTATGGCTGACGTCTACAAAGCACCCTAAATCGCCCGCCAGGTGCATCGTTCCTGATTCATTCCATCCACCGAGCTGTCCTCACAGCTTCTCAATGAGCGCATCATCAAAGACCCCAATCAGTCCGGACGCATCACCGGATGCGATCCTCACAAACGCCGCCCCTGGGCACGATCACGCGCGCCCGCTATCAACCCCACTAACTCAACCGCCAGCCCGTTGAAGTGGAGACCACCTTCAACATCAATTTCGTGATGGGAAACTGAATTTGACTTGGTCGACGAGTGATTAGCCCTGAAGTCACCAAATGACTGCTGACACCGCGATGCAGGCGTCTGCTAGACTATTGATGAATTTTGCCAGTGAGGTGATCTATGCGTCTCCGCTATGTTTGCACCGCTTTGATTCTGGGAGGTTTTGCGCTGGCGAGTTCTGCGCAAACGGGCTCAACCAGCGCGAAGGTGGCCATTGGCACCCAAATGTCGCCGGTGCAGGCGCAGGAGGAGTTGCTCAACCTCTTTGAGCATGACTTTATGGGAGTCGCGAAGGCAATGCCTGCGGACAAATACAGCTTTGCGCCCACTCCTGCAACCTTTGCACCCTCGCAGGGTGCGAAGTATGACGGGGTTCGTACGTTCGCGCAGGAAATATCGCATGTCACCACTGCGAACTACTACTTTGCTTCGAAGATTCTCGGGGAGAAGATGCCGGTTGACCCGAAAAGCATCGAGAGTCTGACGACGAAAGAGGAACTCCTCAAGGCCGCTGCGGCTTCTTTCGCCTATGCACACAAGGCGCTCGCGACGATTACCGCCGAGAATGCCTACACGACTATAGAGGGTGTCGATGGTCTGCACACGCGGTCGGTCGTCGCATCTTTCATTTCTGCTCATGGATTCGACCACTATGGGCAGATGGTCGAATATCTGCGCATGAACGGCATTGTGCCTCCGGGCTCGAAGTGAGCCCATCCTGGACGGGCTTGGTGGGTGGCCCTCAAGCCGCTTTTATTTGAGTGGGGTACAGGAGTATCCGCCCAATTCGATTTTCCTTTTTAGAAGGGAGATATGGGACAACCTCGGTAAGTCTGGCTGGTACCAGCCCACATCTCAAAAGCGAGATGTGGGGCACCCGGCACCCAGCGAGTGGCTTGCCCTGAAGCCGTTCTCCTTGGCGTATTCCATTGACGCCAAATTAGCAGCGCGCGTTATCTCATCACGCAACTGCCGGATCGCGCCGTGATTCAGCAAGATCCTCTGCGAGACTGGCTCGTTCCTGGTCGGCACGGTTTGCGACAGACGAGGCGAAGATCAGGCATGCTCCTATCGCAACCAAATTGTAGGCGGCGGCGGCCCATGCTCCCTGACTGTGCAGCCGGGAAAAGATAGGAGGAATTTCTACGAGAATTTCAAAGAGGAACAGCATCAACGCAAGAAGCCTGGCGGCCAGGACACCCTTTATGCCGGAGCAAATGCCAACGCCGGCCAGGATGAAGGCAATGCCGGCGAGCATCGCCCAGAAGTGTCCTTGTCCAAACCGTATCCAATGCGGGACGAACGTTGCGAAGAGGGGAATGCTGGTGAGGTGGAATAGGCCGAAGAAGATAGGAGGCAGTCCCAGCATCCAGCGCGTGGTGAGCACTGCTCTTTTTTGCGAGAGGAAACCCGGCGAGGCGGCATACGCATAGGCGATCAATGCCGGAGCGGCCAGCAATACCTGTTGGCCGAGCCCGCCGGTCACGCCGATTACAACGTTCATTCGCCAGCCAAGCGCGTGAATTCCGATATAGTAGCGGGGCAGCCATAGTGCCGCAAAGATCAGGTAGATGATGGCGGATGCAGCGGCGCCAAACCTTGCGCTGCGCCGCCACAAAATGGCGAGTCCCGCGGCAACCAGCCAGACGCCCGCGACATAAGCCAGGATGTGCTGACCGGGAAGGTTCTTGCCCAGGGACTGGATGGGCTGATGCGAGGCATCGAATGCGCCCCAGGCAATATCGAGAATGCCGGTGAGAACTGTGCCTACGCCATAGAACCAAACTCCAACTTTCATTCCTCGATCTCCCCTTGAGTCTTAGAGCGAGAGACGCTGGCGAGACGGCGACCGATGCGTCTTTCGGCTTCAGAACTGATAGTATGGCGGCATTGGTATATAAACCAGAGCCATTTTCGTAAAATTTATTGGACCATTTGCGATGCCCAAAGCCATTAGCTCGTTCGAACTTACCCTGAAGAGCCGGTCGCGCCATCAGACGCTTACCCGTTGGCTGTACGGCGAGCTGCGCTCTGCGATTCTCGAGGGCCGGCTCGCGGCGGGCGCCCGGCTGCCGGCGTCCAGAGACTTTGCCGATCAGTATGGACTTTCGCGCGGCACGGTGGTCAGCGTTCTGGAGCGCCTGCAGGCCGAAGGGTATGTCAGCTCCCGCGTGGGATTGGGTACGTGGGTCAACCGGGTGGAGGCTCCCCGGCCCGCCCGCCAGTCAACGGCGACACCGGCATACATTCGTCGCGCACTTGCGACCTATAAACAGCCGCAACCCTGGATTGACACCGCTTTTGTTGGCAAGACGCGGCCCTTTCGGATCGGGGACCCGGCTGTCCATGAATTTCCGTCCGACGTTTGGGGGCGTCTTGCTGCAGACCGGGGCCGTCATTTCAAGTCGTGGGTCAAGGAAGGGGGTGATCGTCGCGGCTATCGGCCATTGCGCGATGCCATCGCCGAGTACTTGCGCACGTCGCGCGGGGTGCAATGCAGTGCCGAACAGGTAGTCGTTGTTTCGGGGATACAGCAGGCGCTCGATATGCTGGCGCGGCTGCTGTTGAAGAAGGGCGAGCCGATATGGATGGAGGACCCTGGATACTTCGGGGCCAGCATTGCCTTTGAGAACGCCGGGGCCCGGACGATTGCTGTGCCGGTGAATGAGGAAGGGCTGTCTGTCTCTACCGGAATGAAGATTTGTCCGGATGCCAGAGGGGCTTATGTCACGCCCGCCCACCAGTTTCCGCTGGGAGTGATGATGTCGCTGGAGCGGCGGATGGAGCTTCTTCGCTGGGCCTCACGCGCCGGTGCTTTTGTGATCGAAGACGACTATGACAGCGAATACAGGTTTGAAGGGCCGCCTGTGCCTGCGCTGCAGAACCTCGACCGGCACGGGAGCGTTATCTTCATCGGGTCGTTCAGCAAGACGCTGTTCCCTTCGTTGCGCGTGGGCTATGTGGTATTGCCGGAGCCGCTGATCGATTTCTTCGTGGGCTTTCGCTACCGGGCCGATCTGCGAAATTCATCGTTCGACCAGGCAGTGCTTTGCGACTTTATCGCAGAGGGGCACCTGGCGCGTCATCTGCGGAGGATGCGGAACCTGTATGCGGAGCGGCTTGCAACGCTGATGGATGGAGCGAAGCAACATCTGGGCGGGATGCTTGAGATCTCGAACGTCAGGGCCGGCCTTTACACGATCGGGTACCTCAGGAATGGAATGAGTTCACGACAGGCAGAACGGTCGGCCGCGTCCCAGGGCGTTGAGGTCCTTGGCGTTGATCGATGCACCCTGAAGCGTTCTGATCCGAATGCGCTGGTCCTGGGTTTTGGAGGATTCGACGAGCTTGCGATACGGCAAGGGCTCATTCGACTGGCAAAGGCATTGAGCCAGTAGCTCTCAGAATGCGATCCGTACTCTCGACTAGACGCCAAATCGCCAATCGAGCCATCCGCTCGGGATATATGATCTTTTCTATTGCCATCTAACCGGTTAGATAGTATAACGATGGATCATGACGAAATTGATCAGCTCCGGGACGGCGACGCACACTGGCAAACGCTCTCCACTTCGAGGTAGTGCCAGGAATCTCATTCCTCGTAAGCTGATTGCCCGTCAGGTCGCAGGACATCTGGCACTCGA
>JBOGMA010000386.1:0-2180 GCA_050746465.1 Acidobacteriaceae bacterium | reverse complement strand
AACGCCTAACGACGGAGCATTTCTTTATTCGCAACCGGCTTTTGAACGCCTACGAGAATCAACGGCGGGCCAAGCTGACGGTCCGAGAATTGCTGCGCACTCAGCTCTGGCAGAGGGCGAGCTCGCGGCTTATAGTGGCGCTCCCGTACAACCAGTAGGCTTGCAGTTGGTTTCGACAGATTTCTTTTCAGTGCTCGGCGTCCCGGCTTCGGCAGGTAGAGTGTTGGATCGTTCCGATGACACAGTGTCGAGCGGTGGATGGCCCGTCGTGCTCCGCTACGCCTTTTGGCAGGATCATTTCAATGCCGATCCTGCCATATTGGGCCGATCTCAGGTCTTAAACGGCACCCTCGTCTCTATCGTCGGAGTGGCCGCGCGGAACTTCGATGGAGTGATCCCAGGCGAAGCTCCCGACTTGTGGCTGCCGCTCGAAGCCCAGCATGACGTTCGGTACGTCGGACCTTTCGATTCTCCTGGTGACGGGAGTCATAAGGATCTCAGCAAACCGTACAACCAGCAGAGTACCCTTTTCTGGCTTACCCTCATCGCCCGAGTGCCTCCGGGACAATCCGCTCCAGCACTAGCGCGCTGGGATGCGGAATTCGAGCCAGATCGCGACATTTATGAAAGATTCGCGTCTCCGGAGCAAAAAGCAGCCTCAGGAAACGCGCAGTTTTTACTTTTGCCAGCAGCATTTAACGAGGGACTTCTATCGGCAACGTACTCCAAACCCCTGCTCGTGTTGATGGGGATGGTGGGCCTGCTCCTTCTGATTGCCTGCCTAAACCTGGCGAATCTACAACGCACAAGAATGATGCAAAGGAGCCATGAGTATGCTATTCGCTCGGCTCTTGGATCGAGTCGGCTGCGCCTGTTACAGCAGATTGTGGCCGAAAGCGTACCGCTCGGCCTTTGCGGCGGCGTACTGAGCCTCGGGATAGCGCATGTGCTTGGGTCCGCGCTAGTCCGCTTGTCTTCCGATGCGCCAATTCATCTCGATTTGCGGTTCGGCTTAGGTGTCTATGTGTTTTGCCTAGTTTTGCTGCTGGCCGCGCTGGTCTTGTTTCAGATACTCCCGGCCAGAAAATTACTGTTCGCTGAAGGATCGCCTGCAGGGGGTCTTACGTTAGCTCGCGGATCAATCGGCGCCAGCCGTAGCGATGGCGGCGATGCGATGCTCGGCGCACAGATTGCGCTATGCGTCCTGCTCTTGAGTCTGGCAGCGATGTTTGTGCAAACGTTGAGGAACTTGAACGGGCTAAATGCTGGCGTAGATCAGTCGCACATTCTGACAGTCCGCTTTGATTTCTACAATTCGAATTTCGGCGATGCTGTATTACTGGCCACTTACCCACCGATGCTCGACCGCCTCCGATCCCTACCGGGTGTGCGGCTTGCGGCCCAGGATATGTGCCCTCCACCGAATTGTCTCTGGAATACGCCCATTCATGCGGCTGGAACATCAGGTGAAACAGAGGCTCATCAAGATGATGTAGGTTTGGGGTATTTTCGCACGATGGGCATACCTCTGCTGAGCGGTCGAGAGTTCGACGACCGCGATCGCCCCACTACCGCCCAAGTCGCAATAGTGAACCGCACATTGGCGAGAAGGCTCTTCGGTCCAAATCAAAATCCCGTGGGACATCGTATCGGTTTTGGCAAGGCACCGGATGACGCCACATATCTAGTGGTCGGCGAAATTGCTGATATTCGCGTCGATGATGTTCGCCGCCCCCCTCCTCCGCTGATTTACCTTCCTGTAGCGCAGCACTTCCCTACACGGGGTTCCTTAGAAGTTCGGACGGTCAAACGAGCTTCGACCGAAATTGCTAATGTGCGAACGGTTCTTCGGGCGGTCGATGCGGAATTGCCCATATCAACGATCACCCCGTTGGATGAAGCCTATGCACACACCTTCCAAACACAATCTCTGCTGGCGAGACTGACTTCGGCGTTCGGAATATTGGCAGTGGTACTCGCAGCGATTGGCATCTATGGCGTCCAGTCGATTCGCGTGGCGCGCAGAACGAGCGAGTTTGGCGTGCGGATGGCGCTTGGCGCTTCGAGCGGGGATGTTTTTGCGATGGTGCTCGGACAAGCCCTCAGAGTGTCGGCGATTGGCGGGTTAGTAGGCGGAGTGCTTGCGGTCGTCTTTTCACAGAGTCTGCACAACCTTCTGT
>JBOGMA010000385.1:0-15229 GCA_050746465.1 Acidobacteriaceae bacterium | reverse complement strand
CCGCGAGATATAAGGTGTTGCCATTGAATATGCCATTGGTGGCTCCGCCGGGAACGGCGATGTTGCTCTGTGCGACAAGCGCAATGCCTTTGGCTCCAGAAGTATTGGAGTTGAGCGACGAAGCCGTAATGGGAATTATGGTGACGCCGGCAGTGGTTCCGCCACACTCGGGACCGCAGTCGAGGACGTAGGCGGCGGAACCATCCGGAGAAAAGACAGCCTTGATGGGATTGTCAAAGCTGGCGTTGGGCCCGGTGCTTACGGGAAATGCGCAGAATGTGGGCAGGTTCTGCGGCTCGCAATCCTGGGCGTTGAGATAATGCTGCGGGTCGGTGGATGTTGCGGCCGCCTGCTGCTGGTCCTGCGTCAACCCGACGACGCTGTAGACGCTGAATGCGTCGCTTGGAGTTGAGCCGATCTGATTGTTGGGACCCTGCGTCGAATTTTGGGTGAAGGCCAGGGCGATGGTTCCGCCGGGATTGATCGAGACCCGATACACGTTGGGCAGGTTGAGAGCGTAGGTCTTGTTGTGGGTGAGGTCGGCAACCACCAGCACGTGCAGAGAGCTGTTGGCGGCATAGACGAACTGGCGCCCGCGATCGATGAAGATGTTGGAGGCGGTTCCGGGGGGCAGCGTGAGTCCGGCGCCGGTCTTCTCCGAGGCATAGCTGACGAGGACGAACTTTCCGTCCGCACTGGCGATGCCGCCCACCTGCTCTTCGGGCATGTTCTGGATGGTCAGGGGCAGATTACCGGTATACCCGGCAATGGAAAATGATCCGACCGGGCTGTTATAAGGGTGCCGAATGTCGTAATAGGCGTCGACGAACGGGAGCGCGCCTTTGCTGAAGCCGCTGGGATTCTGCTCGGCGATGAGGACCCGGTTCAAGACGCCGCTGGGGGGCAGATTGCGGCCGGCAAAATAGAAGTTTTTGCCGCAGGAAGTGAGCAGTGTTGCGGAGGTCAGCAGGAGGAGAGCGCTGAGCCCGAATGCCGTGAAACTTCTTTTCTTCAAACCTGAAAACCTCACCAGATGTGGGAAAACTAAGTATACCGTGCCGGAGCGGGATTGGGCCTGCTATGGCCCCGGCTTGCGGGCCGTAAGAATCCGCAGCGGGGGGTATGTGGTAAGCAGGTTCGGCCAGCGCCTCTTGACCTGCAGGCCGGCCTCTCGCAATACGCGCGCGTATTCACGCGTGCTTTTGAAGTCGGAGAGAATTACTTCGCCGCCCGGCTTGAGCACTCGCGCGACCTCCCAGACTGCTCTCTGTCGAGTCGAGCGATCTTTGATGTTGTGCAGGCACAGGTTGGAAAGCACGACATCGAAAGAATGATCTGGAAAGCTCATGCTGGCCGCGTCTTCGTCGGCCAAAGAACACCGGGCGGCCACTCCCTCGCGGGCAAGGTTCGCCTCAGTCCTTTCGCGCGCATTACCGCTAAGATCAGCCGCGTTCCAGATATCAACGCCGGTTGCGCGCCCCGATGTGAGCCGTCTTGCCGCACCCACCAGGAGCAGTCCGCGGCCAGTACCGACGTCCAGCACCTGCTCGTCGCCGCGCCACTGATGCAGATTGAGCATGCGGTCGCGGTGCAGCAACTTGCCCCATCGCGAGTAAACCAGCATGAGAACGCTCCCCAGTTCGAGCCAGATTCCCGTCCACAGCATTGCATATTGCGATGGACTGGCGAAGTGTCGCGCGATGGCGGCGGCAATGAGCAGCGCGAGGCCGATGACTGCCATGTTCCGGATGACGCCGGGAGCGTCAATGCCGTAGTTCGATCCAGCACTGCGCTCCACTTGTTCTGTCATGGAGTTCCCCCTGCTCATTCTCACGTGTACCAGTTTCTCAAAAAATGCGAGCCACCGTTCTGGAATGAAATCTGGAACGCTGGCATTGCGGGGCGTGCTGGAATACCATGACGAGAAGGCTTTTATGTCCGACCGTATTCAGAAAATGTTTGGTGGGCGCACCATTCTTTGCGATGGGGCGATGGGCACGATGCTCTATGCGCGCTGGGTGTTCATCAACCGCTGCTATGACGAGCTGAATCTGTCGCAACCGGACCTTGTCCGCTCGGTGCATGAGGAATACCTGCAGGCCGGGGCCGAGTTGATTGAGACGAACACATTTGGGGCGAACGCATTTCGGCTGCTGCGGTATGGGTGTCAGGACCAGGTGTTTGCCATCAACAAGGCCGGGGCGGAGATCGCGCGGAAGGCCGTGCGCCAGTTGGAAGACAAGCAAGCGGGCAAGGCATGGGTGGCAGGAGCCATCGGGCCGTTGGGGATCCATCTGGAGCCGTTGGGGAAGACGGGGCTGGATGAGGCCAAGGCTGCGTTTGCCGAGCAGATTCGCGGGCTGGTTGCGGGCGGCGTTGATCTGCTGGTGATTGAGACGATTGTTGCGCTAAACGAGGCCGAGCAGGCCATTGCCGCGGCACGGGAAGTCGCGCCCGACCTGCCGGTGCTGGCCATGATTACGGTGGATGAAGACGCGAATTGCCTGGACGGCGCGACCCCTGAAACCGCTGCTGCGCGACTGGCGGCGGCCGGGGCAGACATCATCGGCTGCAACTGCAGCGCGGGACCGGCCACCGTGCTTACTGCGATCGAGCGCATGAGCGCGGTGAGCAATCTGCCGCTGGCGGCTATGCCCAATGCCGGAACGCCGCGGGCGGTGGATGGGCGCAATATCTATCTGTGCTCGCCGGAATATATGGCGAGCTTTGCGCGGAAGTTTCTGAAGGCGGGCGCGCAGTTTATTGGAGGTTGCTGCGGGACGACGCCGAACCATATTCGGGCGATCAAGTCGGCGATTCGCGCGGTGGAAGCGCAGAAGACGGCCAAGGCTGTTTCCACGCGCGAGGCGATTGTGACGGAGACGCCGCCGGCGCCGCTGGCACAGCGCTCGAAGATTGGGCAGCTTGTCCATGAAGGGACATTTGTCACGCTGGTGGAGATTGTTCCGCCGCGCGGGATTGATTGCACGAAGGAGCTGGACGGGGCGGCGCTGCTGGCCGGTCGTGGCATTCATGCGATCAATGTGCCGGACTCGCCGCGGGCCTCAGCGCGGATGAGCGCGCAGAGTCTTTGCATTCAGATTCAACAGAAGGTAGGCATAGAGACGGTGCTGCACTACACGTGCCGCGACCGCAATGTTCTGAGTATTCAGAGCGATCTGCTGGGGGCGTCGTCGATCGGGCTGAAAAATATTTTGTGCCTCACGGGCGATCCGCCGAAGCTGGGGAATTATCCTGACGCGACCGCGGTCTTTGACGTGGACGCGATTGGGCTGGTGAACATTGTGCGGCGGCTGAATCATGGGCTGGATATCGGCGGGAATCCGATTGGAGCATCGACGGGATTCACCATTGCCGCGGCAGCGAATCCGGGCGTGCCGGATATTGATAATGAGATTCGCCGGTTTGCGTACAAGGTGGAGGCGGGGGCCGAGTATGCGATTACGCAGCCGGTGTTTGACCTGCGCCTGCTGGAAACTTTTCTGAAGCGCATTGAGGGTTTTCGGATTCCGATTATTGCGGGAATATGGCCGCTGACCAGCCTGCGCAACGCCGAGTTCATGAAGAATGACCTGCGAGTTTCTGTGCCGGACAGCATTCTGGCGCGAATGCAGAAGGCGTCTACACCGGAGCTGGCGCGGGCCGAGGGGGTGCGCATTGCGCAGGAGATGCTTGCGGCCGTCCGGGGCCTGGTGCAGGGCGTGCAGGTAAGTGCACCGCTGAGCCGTTATGCGCTGGCCGCCGACGTGATTGCAGGCGTGCTGGAGCCAGGGGACACGCCCTCCGAAGGAGTCGCTGTTGCAAAACTTTGAGCAGTCGCTGAAGCAGCTTGAGGCGATCGTGGCGCAGATGGAGCGCGGCGATGTGTCGCTGGAAGACTCGGTAAAGCTATTTGAGGAAGGCACCACGCTGGCGGAGCAGTGCAAGCAGCAGCTTGCGGAAGCTGAAGGCAAGGTAGAGATTCTGATCAAGCAGCGAAACGGGGCGATGAAGCGGGAGCCGTTCGTCTAGCGACTAGCTCCCGCCCAGTTCGAACCCGCGCTTACTGAAAATACCTCAGTCGTGACGGATGATCTTCGCATTTCCCGGCTTTACGTCGCCGCAGCTAGAGCTCAGAAAACGCGAGCTGAAGTTCATATCCATCGTTATATGCCGACCATTCGGTCCGGTCGTATTGCTGTTCATGTGCGCCAAGCCCTGCCCATGTTCATCATCGACGAGATGCATCTCCCAGTGTCCCGTAGTGTCGCCACGTTCTGATTTGCAGCTTATATCAAAAGATATCTCGCGCGAATCGACTTTCCGGTTTGTGATGGCGCAGTCGTTGCCGGCCGGTTTGTTCATGTCGGCCATGTCCTTCTGCCATTCCTCGGGAGTGAGGCACCCCTGCGAGACCGTGGTATGAGGGCCGCCCGGCACGGATCGTCCCATGGCCTTCAGCTTCGCGACCACGTCCGGCGGAAGCGAGAAGCCGCTCATCTGCGAAGTCATCGAGGTCTCCCAAAGCCCCATTTTGACGGGGGGTGGTGTGGTGGGAGTTGTTGTTGCCTGGGCGCCGGCCGTAGCGGCGCAGAACAGAATCAGATAGATGGAAAAGCGATGCGGGACCATGTGGATTCTCCCGAAGGATTGCCCCAGCAGGCTGAGCGTCTCCGTGTTGTATCACATGGATAAGACGATGATCGAGCGATCTTTTGATCCTGCGGTAAAGAATAGGGCTAGAGTGAAAATTCGGTTGCTCGTGTTGCGGCGGCGATCCGTTCGCGGACAAAGTCAACGGCTTCGTTGGTCAGGTAGGCGGGAGGCGCGATGACAAACCGCGGCGTGGCGGCGGGCAGGCTTGGGAGAGCGGAGTTTTCCTGCGGCGTCGGGGAGCCAGCCGTCACCAGCAGCGCGTCGGCACGGTTCAGAAAAAGCTTAGCCGAATTCTTGAAGTCGGGGGTCCCGTCGTCCAGAAGTGTGAGATAGAGGTCGGGCTGGAGAAAAGCCATGACGCTGTTGGATTCCAGAATGGCGTTCTCTGCTGCCGCGAGTTCCTTGTGGATGCGAGGCATGGCTTCGGCCAGCATTCCTTGGCGAGTGCGCACCCAGATTGATCGAACCGCGCCTGCAGCGAGAAACCGTGATGTGTCGGTGCCAGAGGAAACGCTGCGCTCCTCGGTGACGGCGATGGCGTGGTCCGCTGTGGTACAGGCGCAGGGGGCTCCATTGGCGGTGCAGAGGCCGTGTCCGTACTGCGTGATCTTGAAGGCGGTCCAGCGCATTTGCGGAAGGCGCGCGATGACTCCGGCGACGACAGATGTCTTGCCGACACTGCGGGATTGTCCGCCGACTACGATGACAGCCACGGTTTACTTCTCCTTTTTCGGAGGTGGCGGATTTGCCTGGCCCTTGCGCGACCAGTCCGATTTTGAAATGCTTCGCGCATCAGTTCCCAGACGGCCGAGCGCCGCCAGTTCCTTCAGGTATTGATGCAGAGGGCGGGCAGGGCGTCCCCAGTGGACTACGCCGGGGCCTTTCAGTTTTTTATGCGTGAGCACGCCGGAGCCGGAGCCGAGGACGACGCCAGGGCCGATCTCGGCGTGGTCGCCGATGCCGACCTGTCCGCCGACGACTGCACCTTCGCCGATGACGCATGATCCGGAGATGCCCGTGAGCGCGGCGATGACGACATTTTGCTCCACGCGCACGTTGTGGGCGATGTGAACGAGGTTGTCGATTTTCACTCCGTGTGCGATTCGGGTTTCCTGGAGCGCGCCGCGATCAATGGTGGTGTTGGCGCCGATCTCCACGTCATCTTCAATGACCAGACGGCCTTGTTGCGGGAATTGAATGTATTCGCCGGTTTCTTCATCGCGAACATAGCCGAATCCGTCGGAACCCAGCACGGCTCCGGCATGGACGATCACTCGGTCGCCCAATTCCGCGCCTGGATAGATCACGACCCGCGGGTAAATCCTGCACTCGCGGCCGAGCTTAACGTCACGTCCGATGACAGCGCCCGCGCCGACCACGCTTTCATCACCGAGGTGGGCACCGGCTTCAATGACGGCATAGGCGCCGACAGAAATGTGTCTGCCGCGCACCACGTCGGCGGCGATTTGGGCTGTGGGGTGAATTTCAGCCTCGACTTCTGTGGCGCAAAGCAGCTTTGCGGCGCGCGCGAAAGCCAGCTTGGGCCTGGAGACGACCAGGAGCGCTTTGCCGGAGTCGCCTGAAGCGGCGTTTACTTTGGCCGATACGATGATGGCTCCGGCATTGGACGAAAGCGCATCACGCAGGACGGAGGCATCCTCGGCAAAAACCACATCCGAGCCGCGTGCACCTGCGATGGAAGCGACGCCGGTCACCTCACGCTCCGGGTCTGCACCGCGCAAGTCGGCTTTGAGCAATTCCGCTAGTTGAATCAGTCGCACGATATCTCCAGATCAAGGATTCTTTGTTTCGGGCCCTGGAACCTGTACGGTCTCATCGCGCGTGCCGTCGGGTCGGGTCTTCCATCTACGATGCACCCACAGCCACTGGTCAGGATACCGCCAGACCCAGTCTTCGATCACTCGAGTAAATCGCGCGGTGTTGGCCAGGGCGTCGGCTTCGTCGTCGCCGGTAGAGATGAGCGGAATCTGTTCACCGAAGTGCAACACATATTTTTGCTCAGATTCTTCCCAGAGCATGAAGCCGGGCAGGACAGCCGCGCCGGTTTTGAGGGCGACGCGGGCGAGTCCAGAGGCGGTGCATGCTTCGCGACCGAAAAACGGCACGAAGACTCCCTGCGGAGGAGTCATGTTGGTGTCCATCAGGATTCCTACAGTCTCGCCGTGGCGCATGGCCGCGAGCAGGCCACGCGCGAAGTCGTCCTTGTGGAGGACGCGGTTGCCGTGGAGGCAGCGGATGGAGTTCACCAGATGATCGACGCGGGCGTTGTCCAGACGGCGAATGACGATGCTCATGGGATGGCCCATGAGCGAGTGGTAGTAGCTGGACAACTCCCATGCGCCGAGGTGTCCGGTGACGATGAGCACGCCCTTTCCGCGGTCGCTCGCCGCCAGATAATGTTCGAGGCCATCGTAGCGGAGAAAATTCTGCGTGTTCTCGCGCGTGTAGTGCGGCATCTGGCAGAACTCGGCCAGGAGCCAGCCTAGATTTCGGTAGAGCCGCCGGAGAATGCGCTCGCGCTCGGCCCGTAATTTTTCGGGAAACGCGAACTCCAGATTGCAGAGGCCCACTCTCCTCAGCCGGCTGAGCAGTCGATAGGCCACGGCGCCGATGCCGGCACCTAGCGAGCGCGCCGCACCTCGCGGCAAGCTGCCGAGCAGCGCCACCAGGGATCGGACAACTACGAACTCCAGCCATTCCCGCATTGCAAACGACAGTTTACGATGGGCCTCCCGGCGCGTGTTCGATTTGGAATTCTGGAGTATGCTGGCGTGCGGAGGATGTACGCATGCAGGAAGGAATTCGGACTCGCACAAGCCGCTACTCCGTTGAAGAAACGGTTGGCAGGCTGAAGGCCCTGCTTGATGAAAAAGGCATCAAGCTTTTCTGCCTGATTGACCATTCCGGAGAAGCAGCGGCGGCGGGATTCCAAATGCTTCCGACGAAGCTGCTTATCTTCGGGAATCCCAAGGCTGGAACGCCGTTGATGCTAGCCGCGCCGAGCGTTGCGCTCGACCTGCCGCTCAAGATTCTGGTGGCGGAGCAGTCTGACGGCGCAGTTTCTCTTTCGTGGAATGATGCCGCCTGGCTGCAGGAGCGGCACGGATTTCCGGCGGCCATGCAACCGGTGATCGCAGCGGTGGAAGGGCTGGTAAAGATGGCTGCGGGGCGTAGTGGAGGCGGTTCTGCTTGACTTCAGGGAGGCGGTCTGTTTTCATCAGCACATTCGCATGCAGCGCATCATGATCATCGCCGGCCCAAGCATTTGCCGAATTATTGCGGTCATTATGATTCCGTCTCCATAGGAGCGGCGGCTGGCGAAGCAGGATTTGAAGCAATTCCCAGACCACCGGCTCCTTGAGTCCGGTGGTTTTTTGGTTTGAGGAGAACCACAGAGATGAGCGTTACGTTAGGCGGAATCGAACAGGCACGGCAGCGAGTGCGCGACGATATTTATTTTTCTCCCGCGCCACATTCGGACGCGTTGTCGGAGATGACGGGGCAGCAGGTCTTCCTGAAGCTCGATAACCTGCAGCGCACCGGAGCCTTCAAGGAGCGGGGCGCGCTGAACAAAATTCTTACCCTGAAGGATACCGAGAAGCAGCGGGGAGTGATCGCGGCCAGCGCCGGAAATCATGCCCAGGCGGTGGCCTACCATGCAAGCGCACGCGGCATTCGCGCGCGGATTGTAATGCCGCTGATGACTCCGCTGGTGAAGACAGCCTCGACCGCCGCGTATGGAGCCGACGTTGTTCTGCACGGGGCCAACTACGATGAGTCATGCGACGAGGCTCTTCGGCTTGCCGCGCAGGACGGTATGACATTCCTGCATCCTTTCGATGATGATGCCGTGATCGAAGGCCAGGGCACGCTGGGGCTTGAACTGCTGGAGCAGATTCCGGGTCTGGAAGCTGTTGTGGTCCCGGTGGGCGGCGGCGGGCTGATTGCTGGAGTGGCGTGCGCGATCAAGGAATCTAATCCACAGATCCGGGTCGTCGGCGTCCAGACGGAGCGGCTGCCGTCGATGCTGCGGGCTGCGGATAATGGGTCGCCGGTGAGCATTGCCGCCGAGGCCACCATTGCTGACGGCATTGCGGTGCGGCGGGCCGGGGAGCGGACGCTGCCGCTGGTTCAGCGATACGTGGATGAGTTGGTGACGGTGGATGAGGAGGAAATTGCGAAGGCGATTCTGGTTCTACTGGAGCGGGAAAAGACGCTGGCTGAAGGCGCGGGGGCGGTGGCGCTCGCGGCTTTGCTTCAACACAAGACCACTCTGGGCGCGCAGCGCACCGCAGTTATCGTTGGTGGAGGCAACATTGATGTGAGTCTGTTGGCTCGCATTATCGAGCGCGGCCTGGTGAAAGATGGTCGCCGAACCCGCCTGCGGATTCATCTGACCGACCGTCCGGGAGCGCTGCATGGGCTTACGCGGATCCTGGCGGACGCCCGCGCGAACATTGTGCAGACTGCGCACGACCGCGCTCACTACGGAGTAAGTTTGGGCGATACGGTGATTGACATTACGCTGGAGACGCGCGGCGGCGAGCACATTGAGGAGATCAGGAGTCTGCTGAGCAAAGCCAACTATCGCCACGAAAGGATTGATTAAGATAGCATCTTCAGGGCCGAGCTTCGCTTCCTAGAGAAGAATGATCAACTTTGCAAACATTCAGGAGCGTGAATGAGAATTATGCGCGGTTGTTCGTCATTCGTCTTTCTGCTTCTTCTTATATCGTCTACATCTCTGGCTTGCGCGCAGGCTGGGCCCCCGTTTCAGACGGACGACGCCGTGCCCGTCAATTATGGGCATTATGAATTTTATGTTTTTGGGCTTGCCGACGGCACGCCTGTGGAGATGGATGCTGACGCGCCGGCGGTTGAGTTCAACTGGGGCGTTTATCCCAAAGTGCAACTTCATGCCATTGTGCCTGGTGGAGTCACCGCTCCCATGAATCATCCGGCCTACGCTCCTGATGGGCAGGGTCCCGTCACACTCGGCCTCGGGGATATCGAATTGGGGGTGAAATACGGCTTCATTACCGAAACCAAACACCGACCCCAGATCGGTTCCTTTCCATTGATCGAGATACCTCACGACGATAAGCCCTCGTACCTGTTACCTGTTTGGGTGTCGAAGAGCGTCGGCCAATGGATTCTCGACGGCGGGGCAGGCTACGTCGTGAATCCGCAGGAGGGGGCGCGCAATTACCCATACGGCGGCTTTCTCCTGCAGCATCCAGCTACGAAGAAGCTCGATCTGGGCGTTGAAATTTTTTCGCACGGGCGCACGGACCAGGACGTCGCGGTGTCGCAGTCCTCGACCATGATCGACGCGGGAGGCTATTACCACTTCAAGTCGCCCGGTCTACAGCTGCTCTTCGCCTATGGGCATTCCATTGCAGGCCAGACGGAGAACTATGCGTACCTTGGCCTCTACAAAACGTGGGGGACAGACAAGAAGAAGCACTAAAGCGCTTCGTTAAAGTGCAGGTCCCTTCGCTTCCCACCCCGCCACGCGAAGAGCGCGCCTGCCGGGGGCCCCGGTTCACTCCGGTCGGGATGACAAGTTGAGAAAGGGCACTAAGCCGAGACTGGGCCGGTGCTTTTGCGTTCGACGAGCGTGGGTTGTATTTTGTACTCCGCACCCTTTGCAGTGGCGGCGTTCCGGATGCCGTGCAGGGCGCGGAAGGCGAGCTTCGCGATTTCGGTGCGGGACAGGCGAACCGTGGTCAACGGAGGCTGGGTATATTCGCTGATGGCGATGTCGTCGAATCCGATGACGGAAATATCTCGCGGTACGCTGAGCCTGTGTTCAACGGCTGCTCCGAGCGCGCCGATCGCGGACATATCGTTGGAGGCCAGCACCGCCGTAGGACGCGTGGACTTATGCAGCAGACGCATCATGGCTTCGTGGCCGCCGTCCATTCGGTGATTCCCTTCTTCGATCAATTCTTTGCTGGGCGACAGACCCTTGCGCTTCATGCTCTCGAGAAATGCTTTTCGCCGTACGCGCGCCGAGGTCAGGTTGGGAGGGCCGCTTATGAATCCGATACATTCGTGCCCGAGCGCGCGCAGATGGGTGACCGCTTCGTCGATTCCCGCGGCGTAATCAATGGAAATGTTGCTGATGCCCTTCTGCACGATGCCGGTGTCGAGAAATACCAGAGGAATTTTGCGGCTGCTGAATTCGGTGACGAGGTGCTCGTCCATTTCTGAAGTCATGATGGCCACGCCGTCAACCTTGCGTTGCAGCATACGGATGACGCACTGCTCGGTACGGTGCTTGTCATAGTTGGTATTGGCAATGAGGACTTCCTTGCCGAAGTGCACGGCGACATCCTCAAAGCTCTTTACCAGCTCGGGGAAAAAGGGATTGGTGATGTCGGAAATGATGAGTCCATAGAGACTGCTGCGCCCGGAGCCCAGCGCGCGAGCGTTGGTATCGGGGTAGAACTTCAGCGTCTGAATGGCGCGGCGCACGCGGGCGGCTGTTTCGGGGGTGACTTTGTCGGATCCGTTGATAGTGCGTGAAACAGTGGCGGTGGAAACCTTTGCTAGCCGAGCGACTTCCTTGATGTTCATAGGCAATCCAAAGTTATACCGAATTCGACAAAGAAAATCGAAAAATTTCGGGCCATTCAGCGCGTGAACAGCGAAAGAGGAACGGCGCTGCCCATGGCGCGGTATCCGCCGGGAGAGGGATGCAGGTGGTCGCCGCAGTCGTAGGAGGGGCGCAGGCGGTCGGGTTGCGCGGGATCGCGCATGGCCTTGTAGAAGTCGAGTACGGCGTCAAAATGGCCGGGAGCGCGAATCCAGGCGTTAACGGCCTGGCGGTCAGCTTCGTTGGCTGAGTCGGGATGGTAGTAGTCCGAGCCCATGTAGGGGGTGATGGTGGCCCCGATAACCCGAATGCCGTGGGCGTGGGCGCGGGCAATCATCTGCTGGTAGGCGCCTTCGATTCGGCGGACCAGCGCGGCGTGAGCGGCGGCCGGGACCTCGCCGTGGAAGGTGAGGCCGCCCAGGTCGTTGACTCCTTCAAAGACGATGAGCCAATGTACGCCGGGCTGGGCCAGCACATCGCGATTGAAGCGGGCGAGTGCGTTGGGGCCCAGGCCGTCGGTCAGCAGATGGTTGCCGCCGATTCCCTCGTTCAGGACACCGATGTTGCGGGTGGACGCCGAGCCTTGCAGGCGCTCCGCCAAAACGTCGGTCCAGCGATCATTGCCGTTGGTGGTTGAGGCGTGGCCATCGGTGATGGAGTCCCCCAAAACTACGATTGAAGCGGCCCCGGGCGCTTCCTGCACATCTACGCCGGAAAGCTGGTACCAATGGTCCACAGTTTTTGCGTCGGGAAGGTTCGCTGAGGAAACGTGATCGCCGTGGATGTAGTAGGAGGTTGCGCGGGAGCCGGGGTGGCCGGTTTCGCCCGCCGGCGGCTCGTCAAGATAAAACGTGATGGCAAGATTGGAAAGCGCGGCGACAGGATAGTTGATGGGGTCGGAAATATATTCAGCGCCAGGCGGAATGGTGATGTCGCTGCTTCCGGAAAAGGTGAGGGCGCGGTCGGATGCTGGGTCGATGACCGGCGAAGAGGCCGAAAGCGGCCGCGCGATGTGTACGGAAGCAAAGTGCAGGGGCTCGCGTCCGAAGGCGTTGGAAAGATGCACGCGCAGCATGGGGCCGCCAATGGAGAGATGGACGATCTGGCGAATGGTCGCGTCGGTCATGTCGGCGGGAGTGAGAGCGTTTTGCGGCTCGGGGATTTGCTGCGAGGTGGACCAACTGCCAACCCAGGTTTGCGGAGTCGTCTGAGCCCGGAGGGTCGCCGCCAGAAGGAAAGCAGCCAGGAGAGCCAAGGCTGGAAGCAGAGTCCTTCGCGCCTTCTCCATATTGTTGTTGATCATGACTAAATCGCTTTTGCGAGAAGACCGAGTATAGCACCAGGAACAGGACCGGGGGCCGTTCTGCTATGCTCACCACATAAATTTGCGCAGGAGCCTTGCAGTTTTGTTTTTATATCAACGCCTCGCGGTCGCAGCTTTTCTTGCCGCTATTCTTCCCTTCACCGCCCAGGCGCAGAATGCGCCACAGCAGCCCATGGGCGGGGGCAACTCCACGGGTGGCGCGCACGCCGCGATTCACGACGCGGAAAACCGGCCCATTACCGCCGGTGGATTCGTGAAGACCGGGCCGGTGGTCTTTGAGGACGATTCTGTAAAGTCGGGCCTTGCGTCGTGGACGCATGTGATGGGGACGCCGGAGAAGAAGTTCATCATTGAGGCAAATGGCTCGGGCGTTTGCCTGCTGGACTACAACAATGATGGCTGGCTCGACATTTATCTGGTCAACGGGTCCACCTATGACGCGCTGAGCGGCAAGACTACGCCGCCGCATGCGGCGCTGTTTCGGAACAACCATGACGGGACCTTTACCAACGTTGCGAATATCGCCGGGGTGACGAATGACCGATGGGGCTTCGGCTGCGCCGTGGGCGACTATGACAACGACGGCTGGCCCGATTTGTACGTTACGAACTTTGGGAAGAACCGCCTCTATCACAACAATCACGATGGAACGTTTACCGACGTGGCTGTGAAAGCGGGAGTGACGCTCGGGAACTGGTCGACAGGCGCAACGTGGGGCGACTACGACGGTGACGGGCGGCTGGATCTGTTCGTTCCGGGCTATGTTCACTATGACATGAGCAATCCGCCGATTCCTGGGTCGAAGGCCGTTTCCTATAGCTTCTGTAACTTCCGTGGAATTCCGGTGATGTGCGGGCCGCGCGGGCTGGAGGGTGAGTCGGACCACCTGTTCCACAACAACAGCGACGGGACGTTCACGGACGTGAGTGTGAAGGCAGGGGTGAGCGACCCGAATAAGTACTACGGGTTCAGCGCAGTTTTTGTTGATCTAAACAACGATGGCAAGGTTGATCTGGCGGTAGCGGATGATTCGACGCCGGGATACCTGTACATCAACAAGGGTGACGGGACGTTTGAGGACGACAGCTATGCGTCTGGATTTGCATTGAACCAGGATGGACGCGAGATCGCGGGCATGGGGCTGGCGGTGGGCGACTACGACAACACGGGATGGGACAGCATGTTCGTAACGGATTTTTCAGACGATTACGATGTGCTGTTCCATAACGACGGCCAGGCGAACTTCAACGATGTGAGTTACCACGCCGGGGTGGCGCAGCCTACGATTCCATTTCTGGGATGGGGCGATACCTTTCTCGACTATGACAATGACGGGTGGAAGGACCTGTTCATGGTCAATGGGCACGTTTATCCCGGGGTGGACAAGCAGGACTGGGGGACCACGTTCGCGCAGCGGCCGCTGCTTTTCCATAATGAGCAGGGGAAGAAGTTCTCGCTGGTTCCTGCGGTTGAAGGGACGGGGCTGGCGATTGTTACGCCGGGACGCGGAGCGGCATTCGGGGATTTGTTCAACGACGGCAAGATCGATGCGGTGATCAGCCCGCTTGACGGACACGCCATTTTGCTGCGCAACGTCAACGCCGATCACCACCATTGGGTTGAGTTGAAGCTGGTGGGCACCGGGCCCAAAACTCCGCGCGACGCAGTTGGGGCCGCGGTTTACCTGACCGCCAACGGCATTCGCCAGCGCGGTGACGTGCTGAGCGGCGGCAGCTATATGTCGTCCAACGACCAGCGTGTGCATTTTGGCCTGGGCAATGCGACTACGGTGGAGAAGGTGGAAATTCACTGGCCGGGAGGGCCGGTGGAGACGGTGAAACTGCCGGCGGTGGACCGCATCTTTACCATTACGCAGGGCAAGGGAGTTACAGGGCAGCTCTGCACGGCCTGTGAGGCGACGCACAAGAAATAGTCGCGATGACGAGGATTGTGCGAAGTGCAGGTCCCTCCGCTGCGTCATTGCTTCGCAATGACTTCGGTCAGGATGACAAATTTTGTACTGAATTGAATGCGCAGGTCCGTCCGCTGCTCACTTCGTTCGCTTCGGCCGGGATGACAATTGTTGAGCCGGCACTTACCTGATATGCCAGAGGCTATAGCAGAGCACCGCGAAGACAATGGCGCTCACCCAGAAATAGAGGCGGTCGCGTTCGAGCAGAAAGCCTGCTCCGGCGAGAACCACGCGAACAACGGGAGTTGCGATGAGCACCAGCAGGCCGAGCTGAATGACACTTTGGGAGTCGCCTCGCATGATGCCGCTCCAGATTCCTCCGGGAGTTCGCAAATGCTCGGGCACGCCGCGAAAGTGGCTGTAGTCCGGGCGTGGTCCGCCGGCGTGGAGCAGGTACATGATTCCGCCGATCAACACTATCAATGCCGCGAGCAAAACACCGGCCTGCATGGTGCGTCCAATGGCGATGTCCAGCTTTTCGTCCGTGAGCCGCATTACAGTCTCCCCGAAATACTGTTCACGATCATTTCAATGCCGAGGGCCACGATCACCAGGGCGAAGACAAGGCGCAGGGTCTTTACGCGGGCGTGAACCAGAATTTTTGCGCCGGTGAGAGAGCCGGCCAGCACGCCCAGCATGACCGGCATGGCGAGGG
>JBOGMA010000384.1:0-4218 GCA_050746465.1 Acidobacteriaceae bacterium | reverse complement strand
TTGCATGTCCGTCACGAATAGCCGGCTCAAACGACCGCAGCATCACCATCTGGAGTTCGCGCTCGCCAATGTGTACAGGCGATGTATTTGTTCCGCCCTCTGGAGAACCATGCGCCACAAAGTGCTTCGGCTCGGCGACAACCGTGTGGTCGGTGTTCAGGCTCTCACCCTGCGCGCCCCGTACATAGGCCAGCCCCATTTGGCCCGTTAAATAAGGATCTTCTCCAAAATCCTCTTCGACGCGTCCCCATCGAGGATCGCGGGCCAGGTCAACCACCGGCGCAAGAATCATATCGACACCGGTTGCGCGGGCTTCGCTTGCGATAACAGCGCCTGTCTGCTTCGCAATCGCAGGGTCCCATGTCGCAGCTAAACCAATAGGAGCGGGCAATACCGTTCCAGTGTCGAATCCGTGCAGGCCCTCTTCAATAAATAGTGCGGGAATGCCGAGCCGATTGTGAGCAATCACCCACTTCTGGATCGCGTTCGCCTGTTCCGGGGTGGGGTTGAGGTCATGAATGGATCCAACGCCAAGACTTCCCCACAGAGCCTCCGACTTCTCGGGCAAAAACAGGGCGGTGGCCGCAGCATGGGTTCCATCCGTATGACTGCTCATGATGGAAGTAGCTCAGGAATACATGTCCAGTTGCCGCACCTTTTCCTGGAGCGTCATGCGGCGAAGCAGATCGTCCACCCGCTTCTCAACAGGAGCACTTGTCTGCCGGTAGAGAGGAGTACCGGCCAACGTCGCCTCCCGCGATTCCTGCAAATGGATCGCGGCTGGACAAAGAACGGGGCACCACACAAAAAGAGCAATCCCGGAGGCCAGCAGGCACTTCAAAGCCGATTTGCCAATTCTGTCCGCACGCGCAATTCGTTTGAACTTTGCTATGGAAATCACTATATGACGGGAGCGATGAAAAGAACGCCTCTTGATCATTTGGTTCCACTTTCAGCCCGGTGCATTTCCGCTCCGTGCATCGACCTGCAAACGCAAGTTCACCTTAATTGAAAGCACCAACCGACGACAACGTTAGCGGCACCTCCTAACGTTAATCTATCTTTTTGAAAACAAAGATTATTACAGAAAGAAGCGAGTCTAACGGTGGGTACATGGCTTGACTTCAGGCAATGATCAAAATAGCCTGTGCACTCGAAGCAGGTCATGCGAGTGGTAGAATCGGGCCGCTGGAACTTTCTTATGTCAACGACCTCTCTGCGCGACGAACGGACGACGAAGATCGTCGAAAATGATGATCTCTTCCTGCTCCGGCAGCATCTTCAGGAAATTATCGAAGGAGCAGCCTTCCGGGGCAGTCATCGCAGCGGACAATTCTTGAACCATGTTGTCGAGCAGGCGATCGCGGGCCACTTTGAGTCTCTGAAAGAGCGTGTAATCGGCATTGAGCTCTTCGGACGATCTCCCTCCTACGACACAGGAGATGACGCAATTGTGCGCGTTACGGCAAGCGACGTCCGTAAGCGTCTTTTGCAGCACTACGGCAGGTATGGATCCACCTCAGGGCTCCGGATCAGTCTGCCATTGGGATCCTATGTTCCGGAAATTGCACACGAACCACCCAGCAATGTCAAAGGAAACCCGGAGGCACACCCTTCTAATGAAATACCTGCTACGGCTCATGAGGCGCAGCACCCGGAATCCGGTGCCGCATCGGCGGAGTTGGCTGCGACTGTTGTTACCGCTCCCTCACGCGTATCCCAAACCGGCCGCAGCCCCGCAAGAATTTGGCTGATCGCTATTTTCCTGATTACGGCGCTCAACCTTGCGATATGGGGGCTATTTTGGGAGCACGCTAACCATCGACCGAATCCTCCTGCTTCCATACTGCCGTGGTCCGTCTTTTTCAGCTCCCCGCACCCCATCCATGTGATCACCAGCGATCCGGACATTGCTGAAATTCAGCAGTATGTAGGTGGCGAAATCTCCACTTCAGATTATGCCAATCATAATCTGATCCCGAACCCCGATGTCATGACGCCTGAAGTTCAGCACTTCTGGAAAATCATGATGGGAGATGACAAGGCGTCCTTTGTTGATACAAAATTGGCTGTCAGAATCGCGGAACTGGCCAATTCGTATTCGAAGCACATCGACGTGCGCGCTGCCCGGAATTTTCAGATGTCTGACCTGCAGACTGACGATAATTTTGTTCTACTGGGCAGTCCTCGTTCTGATCCATGGTCCGCTCTGTTCAATGACGAGTTGGACTTCCGCTTCATCGTTGACAAGACTACAGGGCAGGAGATCATTCGAAACTACCACCTTCGCCTCCACGAAGCGATCAACTATGTTCCGACGGCATTGGGAGGAGCAACAGGTCAGTCCTATGCGATTGTAGCTCTTGTGCCAAACACCGACCACGCTGGTCAGGTTCTTCTTATAGCGGGCGCGAATGCCGAAGGCACCGAAGCAGCGGGGCAACTCTTGACAGATATGCCGCGCCTCTCTGCCGCGCTGCATTCCTGTGGAATTTCGCCGACGGGACCGCTCCAGCATTTTGAGTTACTGCTGAAACTGAATACCATGGCCGGTTCCCCTGATAAAACCTCCTTAGACGCGTGCCACATCTTGTCCGGCGATTCCACACGCCCCTAGCTGTTCTGGACAATGGAGTGCGCTGCTCATCGCACCTTTTAAGGAGGCACAATTCACCTGCTTGCTTTCTTTCGAACAGCTAGAAATTTCTCCAGATGTGCCCTAGAAGTCTGTTCCCGGCAGATGATCCGGATTTCGGAGAACGACCACTCTGAAGATTGTCAGGATCTGATCGGCGGGACTCAGGTGGGCAAGAGAATCGACTTCCTGCTGTCGATGGAAGCCGCTCTTCCCCCCATTACACCAAGGCGACACTGCTCTGCAGGCGAATATCCACGCTCGAAGCACCGATGAGCAGTCCCACAATGCCTGGGTCGTATGCGAACTGCTGTCTGCCTTCGTCCCAATATCGAAGCGCAATATGGTCATGTGGAAGCGAAAATGTGACGGTCTGGTTTTCTCCCGATTGCAGATCCACGCGGTGAAATCCCGCCAGTTGTTTCGCGGGCCGCTGCAGTTCACCGCCTGCCTGGACGTAAAATTGCACGATCTCAGAGCCCGCCACTCGGCCGGTATTCGATACCTCGATGGTTAAGGTGACGGCTTTGTTCGGCAGAAGATGGCTGCCGCTCAGCTTGAGGCTCTTGTACGAGAACGTGGTGTAACTCAGCCCGTGACCAAATGGGTACAGCGGATCCCTTCGAAGATACATATAGGTTCTGCCATGCTTGATGTCGTAATCGTGGAAATTCGGTAGCTGATCTTCATTCCGGTACCACGTCGAGCACAGCTTGCCGCTCGGGTTATATTCGCCGAACAGAGCATCCGCAATGGCATTGCCCTGCTGTTCGCCGGCGGAGAAACAACAGAGCACAGCCGGCGCATGTTCCTGTTCCCAGTTGATGGCCACCGGACAATCGGAATTGACTACGACCACCGTGCGTGGATTGGCAGTCACCACCGCCTTGACCAGATCCTGCTGAACCTCGGGCAGATGCAAAAAGGTTCGGTCGCGACCCTCGTCGGAAAGCAGGCGATTGTCCCCCACGAACACGAGGGCGACGTCCGACTCCTTGGCTGCATTGACGGCCGCCGCAAAAAGAGCATCGTTCTTGGGATCGATGATGGTGCTGCCGGGTGCATAGACCACCCGTTCCGCAGGCTGCTCCGAGGAGTTCGCAGGCAGGAGTCGGAATGACTGAAGTCTGAGAAATCGTTCCCGGCCCGCGGCTGTGAACTTGAGAAAGGCAATGTGATGGCCGGCTATTCCAGAGAAATCGGCGCTCACCGCCTGCCATTTGTCCAGCCCTCCCGTGATAGGAACATGCGCGGTCAGAATCGGTTGGCCCTCGAGGCTGTCGAGATACACACCGATTTCTCCCTCCAAAACGCTGGCAATACGGAACTCGATCGAAGTCTTGCCGGTGAAATCCAGCGGCCCATATTGAGCCCAGTCGTGATTTGCAATGTTCGCCAGAAATTGAGAACCGTCGTCCGTGAACTCCACCACCGGTCCTCTGAAGTTCGAAGTGCTCTGGTATGCCCCCCCAGGCACAACATCGGAATAAAGCGATACGCCCAATGCCTCTGCGATCCCAAGGTAAGGCGAGACCAGATAGGTGGCCCGGCCGCTATAACCACCCAGATGGCAGGCTGCGGCC
>JBOGMA010000383.1:0-3776 GCA_050746465.1 Acidobacteriaceae bacterium | reverse complement strand
GGCGCGGGGCATGAGTCGGTGGTGACGGAAGCACTGGGGAGCCGGCGGTTTCAGGTGACGCTGCGCGGGCCGGGCGGGCACTCGTGGTCGGATGCGGAAAATCCGAACCCGATTGTGGCGCTGAGCAGGGCGATTGCGCGGCTGAGTGAAATGGATTTGAGCGCGGCTCCGCGAACGACGATCAACGTGGCGACGGTTGAGGGCGGGACGGCGGTGAATGTGGTTCCGGATTGCGCGTCGGCACGGTTTGATTTTCGCTCGACGGATTCTGAGCACCTGATTCGGCTGGAAGTGGAGCTGCATCGCGCAGTGGAAGATGCGGTGATGGCGGCGAACGAAACGCGACGCGGACGAAGGCAGAGCAAGGGGCTGGAATTTTCGATCAAGAAGATTGGGGAGCGACCGGCGGGCGCGCTGCCGAACGATTCGGCGGCTTACCGGATGCTGCGGGCGGTGGATCGGCACCTGGGGATAAGGACGGAGCCGCGCACGGCGTCGACGGACGCGAATATTCCGCTATCGCGGGGAGTGCAGGCGCTGAGCCTGGGCGCGGGCGGGACCGGAGGAGGAATTCACACTCCGCAGGAGTGGTACGACGCGAAGGATCGGGAGTCGGGGTTGCGGCGCGTGCTGTTGCTCATACTGGCGTTGGCGAGCGAGGGGTCGGAAGAGCCGGTGCAGGATTGAATAAGAGTTGCCGCGTCCAGTAAGTCGGGGGCCATAAAGTTGGCGTTCGGGTTGCGAGAGGTTTCGCTGATATAGATGGTACGGACTCCGGCGGCGTGGCCGCAGAGGATGTCGGTTTCGCGGTCGCCGATCATCCATGATCGAGATGGATCGAGACGGAATTGGCGGATGGCGCGGAGCAGGAAGTAGGGTGAGGGCTTTCTGCATCCGCATGGGCCGGAGTATTCAGGCACGATTCCGAGCGGATGGTGAAGGCAGTAGTATACCCCATTGAGAACAACGCCTGATGCATCCAGCTCACGACGCATTTTTTGGTCGATGGAGGCGAGGTCTTCGAGGCTGGCCTTGCCTTTGGAGTAGTTGGGCTGGTTGGAGACGACGAAGAGCAGGTATCCGGCGGACTGCAGGTTGTGCAGGGCTTGTACCGCGCCGGGAGCGAGGGCGAAGCCGGCGGCGGTGAGCGGGGCTTCGTAGCTGCCGGTGGCGGGGTTGAAGACGTTGCGGTTGATTACGCCGTCGCGGTCGAGAAAGACGGCTGGGCGAGTTGCTCCCATTTCATTTCATTCCTTTTGAGCCGTGGGTGCGAGACGAGCAGATGCCAGAGGACTGCCTGGAAGGATTCGGTGTGGGCGGTTATGGTGTCATCGGACAAACTGGGGATGAGGATGCAGGCGTCGGCCAGCTCCAGAGTGTAACCGCCGTCGCGGCCGACGATTCCGGCGATGGTTGTGCCGGTGCGGCGAGCGAGCTTGAGGCTTTCAACGATGTTGGCGCTGATGTGGTTTTTAAGGGAGCCGCCGCCGACGGAAAAGACGAAAACCATGTCAGCGCTGCGCAATCTGCTGCCGCGAAGCCAGTTGGCGTAGCAGGAATTCCAACCGTCGTCATTGATGCGGGCGGTGAGTTCGGAAACATTGTCGGTGGGGGCGTAGCATTCCATTCCGGCAATTTTGCGGAAGTCGTTGACGGCGTGGCTTGCGTGGCCGGCACCTCCGCCGACGCCGAGAAAGAAGAGGCGTCCGCCGCGGGCGCGGGTTTCGCAGAGCAGATCAACGATGCGGTCGATCATGTTGCCGTCGACGAGGGAGGCGATTTCGCAGACTTCTTCGAGATAGCGGCGGGTGTAGTCGCTGGTTTGCAAATTCACAGCTCCGTTCCGAAGATGGCCTTTATTTTTTTGCGCGGTGCGGCCGGGGTGTGATGGCTGAGCGACCGGCCGGCGAGAAGAGTACGCGCGCGTTCCCGCCATGCGGCCGGGAGGGCTATAAACGCAAGCAGCATGGCGGCGGAACGCGGCGTAGGACAACCTTCAAGGAGAAAACGGCGGACGATTTCAGCACAGGGTTTGAAGCCGGCGTGGCTTTTAACAGCGCGGGAGGCGCACTCGGATGCGAGGAACCACGAATAGGCTTTCGCGGAGAAGAAGCCGCGCATATCCCGGGCCCAGTCCATGGAGAAGCCCCAGTCCTGGGAACGGCTGACGCTTTCGCGGGCGTGAGGGCTGAGGTCGGGAGCGCGATAGATGCTCAATGGTTCTTCAAGGACGCTGAAGGCAGTGCCGGGGACGCGCTCGGCCCGGAGCACCCAGTCCCAATCCTGATGCCGCTTGAGGTCGATGCGGAAGTGAACGGCGAGCATGAGTTCGCGGCGCATGAGCAGGGTTGAAGTCTGCATGGCATAGGGGCCGTCCTGAAGTGAGCTTCGGCAGAAAAGATAGTCGCTGACAGTTTTTTGCGACTTATAGGCACGGAGCGGGCCGATGGAGTCACCCTGAGGGCGGCGCACGATGAGACGAGACGAGATGACAGGCCAGAGGGCCTTGCTTTGACGGGCGACGACCATTTGCCTGGACAGTTTGTGGGGGAGCCATTCGTCATCGTCATCGAGAAAGGCGACCCATTCGCCGCGGGCTTCGTGAACACCTACGTTGCGGGCTTCGGCTGCGCCTACAGTTACGGCGAGATCGATGACACGGAGGCGAGGGTCGGTGAAGTCAGAGAGGGCGCGGGTGGTTCGCGGATCATCTCCGTCGATGACGACAATGATTTCGAAATTGGCGAAATCCTGGCGGAGGGCGCTGCGAACCGCGGTTACTACGAGATCCGGGCGGTTGCGGGTGGGGATGATGACGCTGACAGCGAGGCCTTCCGTCCGCGAGATTTCTCGTGTCTGCATTGCAGATTTTCCCTTTGCGAAAGTGAGGACAGCATACGACAGGGAGGAGCGAGTGCAAACGGTAGAGATCAAATATCTTGCACTTAGGTAATCGGAGCGGGTATTACCGTACTTAGATACACAATATAAGGGGTATGCCTGGCCGAAACCAACTATGCAGCGTACCCCATGCGGAAGAACCCGGCGACCCGGGCGATAAAACCGTATGCTTGGCAGAGACTAATTATGCAGCGCACACCGGCAGGTATTCTTCGCTGGCTTTTCGATCCGCAGTTTGGGCTGCGGAACCGAAACGTTCCGCGCTGGCTGTTTTTGCGGGCGCTGGCGCTCATCTATTTTTCGGTATTTTACTCGCTGCTGCGGCAGGTGACGGGGCTGATTGGGCCGACGGGGATTCTGCCTGCCGACAAGTATCTGGACGCGGTGCATCGGTCGCTGGGGGCGTCGCGGTTCTGGTATGCGCCGACGCTTTACTGGATCAGCGCGAGCAATGGGGCGATAGTGGCGATCTGCTGGATTGGGCTGATTGCCGCAGTGGCGGCGCTTGTGAATGCATGGCCGCGGCTGAGCTTTTTTATCTGCTTCGTCTGCTATTTGTCGTTTGTGGCAGCGGCGGGGGATTTCTCCGGGTATCAATCGGACGGGATGCTGCTGGAGGCGGGATTTCTTTCGCTGTTTGTCGCGCCAGCGGGTCTGTGGCCGGGGTTTGGAGTGAGCAGTCCGCCGATGCGGGCGAGTTACTTTCTGCTGCAGTGGGAGTGGTTCCGGATCTATTTTGAGTCGGGGCTGGCAAAGTTGTTGAGCGGCGATCCGGAGTGGCGGCACTTTACGGCGATGGACCAGTACTACCAGAATTGTCCGCTGCCGACGTGGATTGGGTATTACGTACAGCACCTGCCGCACTGGTTCCAGGC
>JBOGMA010000382.1:0-6411 GCA_050746465.1 Acidobacteriaceae bacterium | reverse complement strand
CTTCACGTCGGCAGCCGTATAGTCGGCGAGAGGAATCGCAGGCCATCCGCGCTGTTGCGAGCAATAGTGCACCAGCCCGTCCTCACAAACATAGAGATAGCGCGACCCCGCGCGGCATCGCCAATCGTTCGGTTGGGCGTTGGCGATCGCTTCTTGAAACTTGTTGAAGCGCGAATAGTTCTTCTTCTTCATCCCCGCCATCTGGTAGTAGACGCGCCGTTCTTCATCCTGCAGCGGCTTCAACTGGCCGCTGCCATCGTGAATGATGCCGATGGTCGAGGTGAATCCCAACTCCACCGCCCTCTTGCCGATCACCAGCGCGTCCTGAGGGGTCTTGATGCCTCCGCCGACCACGGAGTTGATGTTGACGTGGAAGTCGGCGTATTCGGACAGCCACTGGAGTTTTTTGTCGAGGACTTTGAGGCTCTTTTTAGAGATTTCGTCGGGCTCTACGTTGTCGATGGAGATCTGCAGGTGGTCGAGGCCGGCGTCGTTGAGGCGCTGGATGCGGTCGGGGACGAGGTAGTAGCCGTTGGTGATCATTCCGGCGAGTGCGCCGGTTTTGCGAATGCGGCGGATGATGTCGTCGAGATCGGGGTGGGTGGTGGGCTCGCCGCCGGAGATGGTGATGATGCTGGTTCCGAGGCGGCCGAGATGGTCGATGCGGCGCAGCATTTCGTCGATGGGGACGGGCTGCGAAACCTTGTCGTACTCGTTGCAATAGGCGCAGGAGAGATTGCAGAAGCGCATGGGCACGATCTGCGCCATGACGGGGTGGCGAGTGGAAGCCAGGGCATGGCCAATGAGGGCGAGTTCCCGTGCCTTGCGAGCGGCGGCTTTGAGCCTCCGTGCCGGCGTTTGTTTCCTTAAACCTCGTTGTGCGACAGGAACGGCCATTCTTTCTTTATTGAACCATACACGGGCGGCGGGAGCCACACGCGGCGGGCGAACGGCGCTTCCGGCAGGTTGAGCGGTTAGTTCGGGCGGTAACTGATCCAGGCGGTGCCGGCTCCGGGGCTGTTGTATCCGGGGCTGCTGTCCAGGAGGGGCAGGCGGTCAGGAGCCAAGAGGCTATGGCGCTTGTGGTTCGCGGCGGTCTGAAGGGTGACGGTCTGCTGCTGGCGGTTCCGAATCAGGTTAATGGGGATGTTTTTGCCGCGGTTGGCGTGGAGCATCTTCATCCATTCGCCCAGGGTAGCCATTTTTTGGCCGTTGGCGCGGGTGATGACGTCGCCCGCCTTCAGGCCGGCGCGCGAGGCCGGGCTGTCTTCCGCCACGCGTTTTACCAGAAGGCCCTGGCCGTCCTTAATGCCGAAGTAATCGGCGAGTTGAGGGCCGAGGGCGTCCAACTCCACGCCGACCGACGGAGAGCCCAGAGCCAGCATTCCGAAGAAGCCGCTTCCGAAACTATGTCCGGAGGGACCTTCCAGCATGTAGGTGTCGTCGTCGTCGGGTGCGGGGATGATCATAGGCTGGGACCATGCTTCCTGCTCCAGCAAGGTACGGTCTGCGAGCGTCACCTTCATGGTTTGCTGCCGGCCGGCGCGGCTGATGAGCAGCGTAATGGTGTGTCCGGCGGGTGTTTCGCGGAGCATGCGGCGGAGCATTTCCTCCCCGGCGATGTTCTGGCCGTTCATCTGCAGAATGACATCGTGGGGGCGGAGACCGGCTTTTCCGGCAGGGGCGTCGCGGTCCACGTTGAGGACCTGGGCTCCGGCAGCCTGCTTGAGTTTGAGCGTGCTGGCCTGGTCATTGGTTACGTCGCTGCAGACGACGCCGAGATAGCCCTGGGTGAACTGGGCCGATTGCGCCTGCGCATTCGGCGCTACCGCACGCTGAGCGGGCGCCGCGTAGGCCGATCCGGCGGCCAGCAAGGAACTGACGGCGGATGCGACCACCAACCTCGAAAAGTGAACCATGGGTTTTCCCTGTGCTGCCGAAATTGGCAGGCATGTGCCCGGCGCATCGTTTCGGCCGGCTGCTTTTGAGACGTGGGAATCAGGTAAAAGTCACGGACGATTTTACGGATTATGACAGCAGTTGTGCCAATTTTGCTACACTCATCGGTCATGAATTACGAGCACCTTCTGGTTGATATTTCTGACGCGGTTGCGGTCATTACGCTGAACCGGCCCAAGGTTTTGAATGCGCTGAATGGCGCGTTGCTGGGGGAGTTGGACGCAGCCCTGGATGCGCTTGGCGCAGACGACGCGGTTCGCGCCGTGATTGTGACGGGGGCAGGCGAAAAGGCGTTTGCGGCGGGCGCGGATATTCAGGAGCTGACGTCCCTTTCCGGCGTGGAGGGGCAGGCCCTGGCGGAGCGGGGGCAGCGGATTTTTGGCAAGTTGGAGAGGCTTGGGAAGCCGGTGATTGCCGCTATCAATGGATTTGCGCTGGGAGGAGGGTGCGAGCTGTCCATGGCGGCTGCGATCCGGATTGCCAGCGAGACGGCGCGGTTGGGGCAGCCGGAAGTAAAGCTGGGGCTGATTCCCGGTTATGGGGGCAGCCAGCGCTTGCCGCGGCTGGTGGGCAAGGGCGCGGCACTGAAGCTCCTATTGACCGGCGAAATGATTTCTGCGTCAGAGGCGCTGCGGATCGGGCTGGTGGACGAGGTGGTTCCGGCGGCAGAGCTGATGGGCAGGTCTCGGGCTTTGGGCTTGGCGATTGCGGCGGTGGCTCCGATTGCCGTGCGGGAGTGCCTTGCAGCGGTGCGGGTGGGATGCGATTTGCCGCTGGACGAAGCGCTGGCGCATGAGGCCGCGCTGTTCGGCGTCTGCTGCGGCACGTCGGATAAGGCGGAGGGTACGCGGGCGTTTCGCGAGAAGCGGGCGGCGACGTGGCAGAACAGATAGCGTTCAGGTTCGGCAGGGTATGATCCGTGATGGTTAATTGGGCCTGAGCTTTCTGATCGCTGAACGCTGAACGCTGATATCCTGTGAATGCCTGCGTCATGAACCGCCTCCGCCTCCTCCCCGCTTTGCTTGCGCTGGCCGCATTGGTCGGCGGCTGTTCGCGGCATACCAACAGCACAACATCGCCGCAGCAGGTGAAGGCCGCTCAACGCGAGCAGGCGTCGGATCGCGTGCTGCTGGAAGAGATTCCTCCGCCAGCCAAGGCCCGATACATGGCCATCCACACCAAATCGAGCTGGGACAATCCGTTCCTGGTGGTCGCCGCGACCACCGTTTCGCTGCGGGTGATGAATCCGGCTCCTCCGCGCAGCGGAATTATTCCGGGTGGCGACATGATGCAGCCGGTGAGCGCGCGGAAGAACATCCTGGAATTGCGGCTATCGGACCTTCCCGAGGCACTGGCATCGGTTCCGGGAAGCGATTGGCCGTATGGACGAGTCATCGCAGTCGAAGAGGACCCGTCGGAAGTGCGGGCCAACCGGGTGCAGGTCCGGCGGAACATTGAAGCCACGATGCAGGTGCTCAACAACCTGGGCGTAGTGGCCTATGAGTGGCCTTCGGGAGCCAAGTAAAAGCAAGTACAAAATCGCCTTGCGCGGGCGGCGGTGCTCGCCGCACGGGCACACGGCGTAAAGGCTGGATATGTTCTAGTCCTCAGCAGGCGATGGGTTTGGCGCGGTGAATGGGGAGCAGCAGGGCTTTTCGACTGGGGAGAATTCCATTAGCTCCAGGCGGGTTCCGTCGGGGTCGTAGAGGTTGAACTGCCACTTGCCGTCTCTGCCGACTTGCATGGGAGCGTGGCGATTGTTGAGGCGGTCTCCCTTCGAGAGGGTGGTGACGGCTTTCTCCATGTTAACGACGCCGATGGAGAGATGGTCGAGGACTCCGTATTGGCGCTGCGAGATTTCGCCGGGGCCGGATTCCAGCATGTATTCGAGCCAGTCGTGGCCATTGGGAACCTGCTGCGATACCCAATCAGTCTGGCCGGCTTTCATGCCTCCGAACCAGTAGGGTTTGAAGCCGAGCAGGTCACGGTAGAAGGTGTTCTCCTTGTCCGCGCTTTGGACGCGCTCGCCGACATGGATGATGTGCCGGCCGATGGGGTCGGCTCCAGCCATGGCGATGGGGTGCGGAGCAGGCTGGAGGAACTGGACCTTGTTGCCCTCGGGGTCGCGAACGTTGAACCAGAGGCTTCCGTCGGAAGCTTTGTGGATATGTGCCGGGACGGGGTAGCGATGATCGGCGAGAAACACGCGCAGCGCTTCGGCATTGGTGGTGATGTAGCCGATGTGGTCGAGGCGCGCGTTGCCGGCGTTGGCAGGCAGCGGCAGGACTTCAACAAATTGCGCGGGATTGACGTAGTAGCGGACGCCTTTGGGGTTCTCCGGGTCCGGGCCTTTTTTGAGTCCGATGTCGTGGACGTAGTAATGCTCCGCGGCGGCGGCGTTGCTGGTGTAGACGGCGAGGTGCGACACGCCGGTGATGGGCGGGCGAGACGACGCCTGAGCGAAGGCGGTCACGGAGACGATCGCGAGCAGCGCGACAGACCAGCAGAGCTTTCTCATGGGGTTAAAGATACCGCTATTGAGGGCGAATTCGCTATATCGTCAGAAGCGTAGTTTCGTGAGGATTGGATTTAGCGACGCCGAGCGAGTGATCCTGAAGCGGCAGGAAGAGCGAGAAGGCAGTTCCGCTGCGACCTGCAATCTGGCTGCTCCATACGTGGAGATTGCCATGCTGGCGTTCAATAATCTCTGACGAGAGCCAGAGGCCGAGCCCTGTTCCGGAATCCTTTTTGGTGGTGAAGAAGGGCTCATAGATGCGGCGTCGCGTTTTGGCGTCCATGCCGCATCCGCTATCGAGGAGCGTGATGCGCATGCCGAGGTCCTGCGGCGCCTGCCAGTTCCGTGAGCGGTGAAGGCGGATGCGGAGAGTTCCGCTGTTGTTCATGGCGTCGAGCGCGTTGGCTACAAGGTTCGCAACCACCTGGCGCAGGTCGCCGGCCAGGCATTCGACTTCCGGATCATCGCGGAACTGCCGCTCCACGCTGATGTGATTGGGTGAGATGCGGCCCTGGAAGAGTTCGAGCACGTCCTCGATGACTTCGGACAGGTGAATCTTGCGGGCGGCCTCGCTCTGGCGGTGGAATTTGAGCGTCTGCTGGGTGATGCGGGAGACGCGCATCACTTCATCCATCGCGTGCCGCGCATGCTGCCTTGCGGTGTCAAGATTGTCGGCGCGGGAGGTGAGGTAGAGCAGGTTGGTGACGGCCTCGAGCGGGTTATTAATTTCATGGGCAATGGAGGCCGCGAGGCGTCCGGCGGCGGCGAGTTTTTCCGTGCGGAGCAGCACGGCTTCCGCCTGCTTGCGGTGGGTAATGTCGGTCATAACGCCGAGCATGCGGACGGCGACGCCTTCGGAGTTGGTCTCGTATTTGGCCTGGGCTTCGACCCAGTGGATGCTTCCATCTGGCCAGAGGATGCGGTACTCGCAGCAGAACTGGCGGGCAGCGGCTTTGGTTTCCTGGTAGAGAGCGTCCATGGCGGCGCGGTCGTCCGGGTGGGTGGCGGCGCGGATGGTTTGGTGTCCGGCGGGCTTGGAACCGGGTTCGAGGCCGAGAATCCGGTAGTGCTCATCGGACCAGAGAGAATATTCATGTTCGAGATCGTTGTCCCAAAGGCCGACGTGGCCGCCGTCAAGGGCCATTTGCAGGCGTGTTTCGCGTTCGCGGACGGCCTGCGCGGCGGTGGAGCGCTCCATGGCGAGGCGGGAATCTCCGACGACGGTATCGAGGCGGCGGCGCATCTCAGCGTTGCGGCGAAGCGTGATGACCTTGCGCAAGAGCCAGCCCACGAGCACCGAGCAGAGGACGAAGAACAAAATACGCAGCAGGTTGAAGCGGTCCGCGAGCATGCCGAGCATGAAGGGAGAAACGGAGAGATAGAATTCGATGCCGATGCCGGAACCGATCGCGCAGATGGTTCCTGCTCCAAGGCCCAGATAGCGGGAAGTGACGATGGAAAATAGAAAGGCCAGGAGATAGGGGGCCCGGTACTGGGAAGGCAACAGGAGAAGGATGTCAATGGTAAGCGCAGCGGGGAGCAACCCCACGAGCGATCGCAGAGGCTTGGTGAATTTCCGCAGAGGTCGGCGTCCGATGGGGGGCATTGTCTTGGACGCACACCAGGAGGCCCGAAAAGCCGCCTGCTGCGCTTCTACCTGCTTTATTGATGGTGCCTTTAACAAATACCACGCAAACCGCGGAAGATCAAAGCAAAACTGAGCAGACCTTTGGCTCAAGGAAACCTTCTTACTAGTGGGAGTCACCCGAGAGCTGGCACGGGTGAATGGATGGGGACGAGCGGACAACAGGCGGGCGAGCGTCAGAAAAGACCTCGCGGAGGGAGCGATTTAGCCGCGGTGGCGGTCGGCTATGTGCTTGTCCTGGTGGCGCTTTGGACGCCTCGGCCATGGCAGGACTGGTTCGGCTGGGGCGCGC
>JBOGMA010000381.1:0-2303 GCA_050746465.1 Acidobacteriaceae bacterium | reverse complement strand
ACGACTAAAGTCGTGCCCTGATACAAGACTCGATTTTTTCAGCAATCTGTAAAGCCGTGCCCTGATACGAACCCGCCGTCGAATTTCAGAACATCCGGAAGTCGCCTTCGGGCCTGGGCGCGTGAATCAGCAATCCCAGTTCGCCAGCGACTCGCTCGAGGCGGGTGCGATTGGCTCCGGAGACGGGCACCATGGGGAGGCGGTAGTTTTCGCCGCACTTGCCCATCATGGAGAGGACGGCCTTGACGGGGCCGGGATTGCTTTCGCAGAAGTTGGCCTCAAACAGCCGGTAATACTTGCGGTTAAGACGGCGGGCGGCAGTCCACTCGTTGTCGAGTGCGGCCTGGACCATCTGCGACATTTCTGAGGGGATTTCGTTTCCTGCGACTGAAACTACTCCGGCTCCTCCGGCGGCGATGACGCCAAGGACCATGTTGTCGTCTCCCGAATAGACGCGGAAGTTGGACGGCGCCTGGGCGATGAGGCTGGTGATCTGCGGGAGGTTGCTGCTGGATTCCTTGATGCCTTGGATGGTGGGCGAAGACTCGACGAGGCGCAGCACAGTCGCGGGCTCAAGGTTGACTCCCGTGCGGCTGGGAATGTTGTAGAGCACGGTGGGCAGCGGGGTGGCTCGGGCGACGGCCTTGAAGTGCTCGAAGAGGCCTTCCTGCGTGGGCTTGTTGTAGTAGGGGCAGGCGGAGAGGATGGCCGTGACGCCGGGGATTCCAGCGGCGGTGCGGGCGCGGGCTACGGCCTCGCGCGTGGAGTTGTGGGTGCAGCCGACCCAAATAGGGATACGTCCGGCGACCGCTTCGGTGATGATGCGGACGACGTGCGGCCACTCCTGATCGTTGAGGGTTGGCGTTTCCGCAGTGGTGCCGCAGGCGACAATCCAGTTGACGCCGCTCTCCACCTGCCATTGCGCGAGTGAGTAGAGGGCTTGTTCGTCGATGCTTCCGTCAGATCGAAAGGGGGTAATGAGAGCAGTGCCGCAGCCTGTTGCGAGTTCCATTCTGATTTGAGTTTACCGTGTGGCGAGGTCCGCGGGCCAGCGGGAGCGCGCACACGGGCTGGCTGCACTATAGAATGGCGGCAAGCAACAGCGATTTATGATTTCAGTGCTCATCCTGACGAAGAATGAAGAGCGGGACCTGCCGGGCTGCCTGGAGTCGGTTGCGTGGTGCGATGATGTGCATGTTCTCGACTCGTACAGCACAGACGGGACCGTCGCCATCGCGGAAAATTCTGGTGCGAAGGTAACGCAGCGCGCGTTTGATAACTGGGCCGCGCACCAGAACTGGGCGTTGTCGAATCTTGCGTTCAAGCATTCGTGGGTCTTCTATCTGGATGCGGATGAGCGAGTGACGCCGGAGCTGGCGCAGTCTGTGCAGGCGGCGGCGGCCGAGCCGGGCGACCGCGTGGCGTTTCGGGTTCAGCGCAGAGACTATTTCCTGGGGCGCTGGCTGAAGCATGTGCAGACCTCGCCGTTTTACCTGCGGCTGTTCCGCCCGGAAAAAATGCGCTACGAGCGGCTGGTGAATCCGGTGTCGATTCCGGACGGGCCGGTGGGGCAGGTTTCCGGATACCTGGACCACTTTCCCTTCAGCAAAGGAGTGGGCCACTGGATTGCGCGGCACAACTCCTACAGCTCGTTCGAGGCGCAGCAGATCGCGGAGAACCGGAAACGGAATCACTCCTTCAGCATCGTGCGGGCCTTTACTGCAAAGGACTTCCACGAAAGGCGCTTTCACCAGAAGGAGCTCTTCTATCGAATGCCGGCGCGGCCGCTGGTGAAGTTCTTTATTCTTTGGGTCGGGAAGAGGGGCTTTCTGGATGGGCGCGCCGGGCTTACGTACGCGGCGCTCCAGGCAATTTATGAGTACATGATCGTGCTGAAAACCCGCGAAGACTCCGCGTCCAGCGAGGACTGCGCGTCCAGGGAGGACTGCGCGTCCAGCGAGACGCGGCTTCGCCGCCATCCCGGCACTGGCTCCGTTGGCCCTCCCGATGGTCGGGAATAAGATCCTCAGCTAATCTGGCCGGCGATTTGGCTGAATTCCCATACGCCGGTCCTGCCGGTGATCCACTCGGCAGCGCGGACAGCTCCTTCAGCAAAGCCGCGGCGTGAGAAGGCTTCGTGCTTGAGTTCGATGACGTCATTGGCGGAGCGGGCCTCGATGACGTGAATGCCGGAGGCGTCGCCTTCGCGCTTTGAGGTGATCTCGATTTCGAGTTTCGGGTTCGAGGCGAGCAGCGCTTGCTTCATGGAGAGGGCGGTTCCGGATGGCGCGTCTTTTTTGCTG
>JBOGMA010000380.1:0-7576 GCA_050746465.1 Acidobacteriaceae bacterium | reverse complement strand
GGCCAGCGCTGGTGCAGGCGGCCATCGGGCAGAAGGTTTCGGCCGAGGAGTTGGGCGGCGCGGCCATGCACGCCGAGATTTCCGGCACGGTGGACTATAAGGAACCGAACGACCATTTGTGCATCGCCCGCCTGCGTTCCCTGGTCGCGAAGATGGGCGAGCGTCCCGGCGCTCCCTTCAACCGCGCGACCTATGATCCCGCGAAGGACGCGCCCAAGTGTCCGGCGGAGGAGCTTTACACGCTGCTTGATCCCGATCCGGCGAAGTCGGCGGCGAACGCCTACGACATGCGCGACGTGATCGCCCGGTTTGTGGACCGCAGCGAGTTTGATGAGTATCGCCCGGACTATGGGAGGACGCTGGTTTGCGGATACGCGCGCGTGGGCGGGTATGCCGTGGGTATTGTGGCGAACCAGAAAGTGTCGCAGCAGCAGACCAGCCAGGCGGGCGAGAAGCGGATGGAGTTTGGCGGCGTGATTTATGCGGAGAGCGCGGACAAGGCGGCGCGCTTCATCATGGACTGCAACCAGAATCTGGTTCCGCTGGTGTTTCTGCACGATGTGAACGGATTTATGGTGGGGCGCGATGCGGAGTGGAGCGGAATTATTCGTGCCGGGGCGAAGATGGTGACGGCGGTGGCGAACTCGACGGTTCCGAAGATTACGGTGATTGTGGGCGGATCGTTTGGAGCGGGGAATTACGCGATGTGCGGGAAGGCGTATGATCCGCGATTTATTTTTGCGTGGCCGACGGCGCGCTACGCGGTGATGAGCGGGGCTTCGGCGGCGCAGACTCTGGTGGAGATCCGGGTGCGGCAACTGGAGCGCGGCGGCAAGAAGCTGAGCGATGCGGAAAAGCAGGAGTTGACGGCTTCAATCAAGGCCACTTACGACGAGCAGACGGATTGCCGGTACGCGGCGGCGAGGCTTTGGGTGGATGCGATTATCGATCCGGAAAAAACGCGGGAGGCGGTGCTTACGGCGCTGGAGGCGTGCGCGCTGAATCCTGATGTGGAGAAGTTTAACGTGGGGATACTGCAGACTTAGGACTTAGGACTTAGGGCTCAGGGCTCAGGGCTCAGAAAAGCGGTCAGCGTTCGGCGTTCAGCGGTCAGAAGAACAAGGAACAGTGACCAGGGGTCAGGACCAGGGCTCATAGATCAGGGACCAGGAAAAATGGGCTTGAGGACGCGGCTTGTTCGGGTATGCTCATGGCATGGCGACGGCTTCGGGTTCAATAAAAGGGAAGCGGCGGCAGAGCAGCCCGGGGTGGGCGTGGATTCCCTTTGTGATTGCAGTGGCGATGACACCCGTTGCGCTGCGCGCGGCCAGCGTTCTGGCTCTACAGGGAACGGACGGGCTGATGCTGCTTTTCCCATTTGTGGAGATTGTGCAGAATCCGGTGCTGGGCATTCCCGGCGTGTTTGCTGATCCGGTGGCGCAGTGGATCATGTATCTGCAGTTTCCGGTGTACGGATTTCTGATGGCGCGAATCATACGCGCGAAGGGGTTTTGGTTTGCGTTGAACGCGATTGCAGTGATTCACGCAGCCGGCATTGGCGCGGCCTATTTGCTGATGCATTTCCAGAATCCCTATCTGAAGGTGTTATGACGAACCGGGTCAAACTGATCGAATGCCCTCGCGATGCATGGCAGGGGCTGCCGAAGACGATTCCGGCGGAGGTGAAGGCGGATTACCTGCGGGCGCTGATCGCGGTGGGGTTCCGGCACATTGATGCGGTGTCGTTTGTGTCGGAGGCGGCGGTTCCGCAGATGGCGGACTCGGAGCAAGTGCTGCGATATCTGGAAACGCAGGAGGGCGTGGAGGTTATCGGGATCGTCGTCAACAAGAAGGGCGCCGAGCGGGCGGTGGCCACGGGGGCGGTGACGACGCTCGGGTTTCCTTATTCGATTTCGCAGGAATTTTTGCGAAGGAACCAGCGGCAGACTCCGGAAGAGTCGCTGGATGCGCTGGAGGCGATTGGCGAGGCTGCGTACAAGGCGGGGTTGAGCGTGGTGGTGTATATCTCGATGGCGTTTGGGAATCCCTATGGCGATGCGTGGTCGGCGGATGAGGTATCGGCGGCGTGCGACCTGATTGCGGATATGGGGATGGAGCAGATTTCGCTAGCCGATACGGTCGGCGTGGCCTCGCCCGAAGAAGTAGGCGCGCTGGTGGCGGCGGTGAAGCCTGCGATGCCGAATTCCGTGGAGTTGGGGGTGCATCTGCATGCGCGCCCGGATAATGCTGCGGCCAAGGTGGCGGCGGCGTATGGTGCGGGAATCCGGCGGTTCGATGGGGCCATTGGCGGACTGGGAGGATGTCCGTTTGCGCAGGACGCGCTGGTGGGGAATTTGCCGACCGAGATTGCGCTGGCGGAACTGAAGCGGCTGGGCGCGGAGTTGCCGGCGCTGGGCTCTTTCGATGCGCTGATTACCGCGACGCGAGGGATTGAGGAAAAGTACGGGGTGCCAAAGCAATGAGGGACTCGCCGTCCAGGCATACGCGCTCCGCGGCTTGAGCGCCGTTCCTGAGTGGCCCTCCCCTTGGCCGGGAATTGAGGCTTGCATTTAGAAGTAAAGTTGGTGCGCAATGACTGACTACTCAACATTACGGGTGGAGGCTGAGGGCGGAGTTGCCCTGATTACGCTGAATCGTCCGGAGAAGCGGAATGCGTTGAATGCTGTGATGATCCGTGAGATTTTATACGCGTTGAGGGCGGCAGAGGAAGACGCGGGCTGCGGCGTGGTTTTGCTCACCGGGGCGGGCGGCGCGTTTTGCGCGGGGATGGACCTGGCGTATTTGGAAGGGCTCAATGAAAAGAGTCCGGATGAGCATCGTGCAGATACGGAGCAGATCGCAGGATTGCTGCGCACGCTGTACGACCTTTCGAAGCCAACGATTGCGGCTGTGAACGGCGCGGCGGTGGCAGGCGGCATGGGATTGGCGACAGTATGCGACTTCACGCTGGCGGTCCCGGAGGCTAAGTTCGGATATACCGAGGTGCGGATCGGATTTATTCCGGCGGTTGTGTCGGCGTTTTTGCGGAACCAGGTTGGAGAGAAGCGGGCTCGGGACCTTCTGCTTACCGGGCGGCTGATTGGAGCGGAAGAAGCTGAGCGGATGGGCCTGGTGACGCGGGTGGTTGCGGCGGTGGAGTTGATGCAGGAGGCACGGGGGCTTGCTGCAAAGCTGCTCGAGAACAGCCCGCAGGCGATGCGCGCGACGAAGCGATTGTTGGGCGGCCATGCGCGGGTACAGCTGGACGCGGAAATTGAGGCGGCGATTGCGGCGAATGTCGCTGCGCGCGAGACGGGTGATTTTCGCGAAGGTGTGCGTGCGTTTCTGGAGAAGCGGAAGCCGCGGTGGGGCCAGGGAGCAAGGCTCAGGGCGCAGGGCTCAGGGCGCAGCGTACAAGACCCAGAATAGCGTTCAACATTTCCAGAGGTATTGTCTCGCTATCCAGCCATCAGCTTGATTTCGAGGCGCTGGCGGTGTCGAGCAGGCGGTAGAGCGTGGAGCGGCTGATGCCGAGGAGCTTCGCGGCGCGCAGCTTGTTTCCTTCCACGCGGGAGAGCACCTGCTGGATGTGGCGAAGGATGGCCCGGTCGAGGTTTGGGTCGTCGTCGGGAGTGGGAACGCGGAGCGGCTGCCGCACGGCCGGCGCGGAGTTGAGCGCGGGAAGATCGATGGGGCGAATCCATTGTCCCTGGCAGGTGAGCGACGCGGCACAGATTACGCTTTCAAGTTCGCGCACGTTACCGGGCCAGGAGTAGCGGACGAGGTGGGGGAGGGTCTGGGGGCCGAGTCCGCGGATGGGCTTGCCGTGCGTTTCTGAGAAGCGCTGCGTGAACAGGTCGGAGAGCAGCGGGATATCTTCGCGGCGTTCGCGAAGCGGCGGCAGCGTAAAGCGGATCGCGGTGAGGCGGTTGGCGAGGTCGGCCCGAAGAGCGGCCGAAGCCGCGAGATGGCGCATTGCACGGCTGGAAAGGCAGAGGATCTGGCGCGGGATGGGGTCAAGGGCGCGCAGAATGTGCTGATGGTCGATCCATTGAAGAAATTCGAGGAGCCGAGCCTGCTCCGCTGCGGAAAGCTCGTCGATTCGGGTGAGGACAAGCGTGCCTCCTGCGGACTGCCGGACGGCGGGAAGGGCGGCGAACTCCAATTTGGCGGAGGGCCGGTCAGAGCCGGACGCCATGGAGGAGTGGGGTTCGAGAAACCGCACAGCCGGGCAAGGAACGAAAGGAGATTGGGGTCCCAGTCCGAATTCGTGGAGCGCGCGGGCGGCCAGCATTTTGCCGGTTCCGGCTTCGCCCTCAATGGTGGCCACGCGGAGATGGCGCGCGGTATGGCGCATTTGCGAGAAAAGCTGCTGCATGGCGGGGCTGCGTCCGGCCATGGGGCCGAAAGTCCAGTCGGCCCGGTACTCCGGGCGGTAGACCGCGGGAATCTGTGGCGCTTCGCCGATAAAATGTGCAGCTTGCACGGGCCGTCTCCTTTGTTCTGGAGAACTTATCGGCGGATTGAGGCGAGGGATTAGGGGAATGAGCGTTCAGCGGGTCAGGGCTCAGGGCTCAGGAAAAGCGTTCAGCGTTCAGCGATCCGGAAAAACAGGGATCAGGGCTCAGGGATCAGGGATCAGGAAAAGCGTTCAGCGTTCAGCGATCAGGGAAAACAGGGAGCAGGGATCAGGGGCAGGGATCAGGGGCGACGGTTGGGGAGGGAGGGTTAATGTCTCCGTCCTTCTTCCTTATCCTTTACCTTCCCTTCTTGCTGCTCGTCTCGTGGAGGGCTGGTCGGAGAAGATTTTTCCGTCGCGGATATGGACGACGCGGTGCGCGTATTCGGCGATATCCGGTTCGTGGGTGACCAGAACGATGGTGTTGCCGTGGGCGTGGAGGTTGTCGAACAGCGCCATGATTTCTTCACCGGTCTTGGAGTCGAGATTCCCGGTAGGCTCGTCGGCGAGAATGATTGAGGGCCGGTTGACGAGGGCGCGGGCGATGGCGACTCTCTGGCGCTGGCCTCCGGAAAGCTCGTTGGGTTTGTGGTGCATGCGGGTTTCGAGATTGACGGAGCGGAGGGACTCCTCGGCGCGCTCGATGCGATCCGCAGCTGGAGTTCCGTTGTAGATAAGCGGCAGTTCCACGTTGTGCAGCGCGGTGGCGCGGGCCAGCAGGTTGAAGGTCTGGAAGACGAAACCGATTTCCTTGTTGCGGATGCGGGCAAGTTCGTCGTCATTGAGATCGCTGACCAGGTGACCGCTGAGCCAGTAGCGGCCCTGTGTGGGGGTATCCAGGCAGCCGATGAGGTTCATGAGCGTGGACTTGCCGGAGCCGGACGGGCCCATGATGGCGACGTATTCGTTGTGCTTTATGCGAAGAGAGATGCCTTGCAGGGCGTGGACCTCCTGGCCGCCCATGCTGTAGGTCTTCCACAGGTCTTCGACGACAATGACATCGCCGGGAGGAACGGCCTGCGCGAATTGCCCTTCGGCTTCCTGGGTGGCGTCGATGGTCATCAGTGCTCCTGTCCTCCTATGAATCTCTCCGTTGCTGTTTCCATTCTATGAGGACGAGGAGTCCGAATCGGAATTCTGGGCCTGTTGCTGCTGAGGCGTATTGTCCCGCTTGAGGAGCGCATTGTTCTTTAGATCGTGCAGCACGTGGAAGGTTCCAGTAACAATTTCGTCGCCGGGTTTGAGCCCGCTGAGCACCTGAATATCGGTGGTGCCGGTGATGCCAGTCTTTACGGGCACGAAGCGGGCGTGGAGCTTGCCCTTTTCGTTGTTCACGACAAAGACGCCTTGAACGTCGTTGGGATCCTGAGTGGGGTCGTTGGAGACGGTCTGCCCCGGCTTGGGGTCGGGGTCACGCATGACGAGCGCCTGAATGGGGATGACGACGGCGTTCTCGCGAGTGGCAGTGGTGATTTTCGCGGTGGTCGAAAGGCCCGGTTTCAGCTCGGCGCTGGGATGGTCAAGGGTGATGACAACTTTGAAATCCTTGGCTTCTTCCTGGCCGCTGGTGGTCTGGCTGGTGGCGAGTCCGGTGGAGCGGAGCAGCGCCTGATCGCCGACTTCGGTGACGTGGCCTTTGAAGACCTTACCGGGAACGGCATCGACGGTGACATCCGCCGGCTGGCCCAGGGCGACGTTCACAATGTCGGTTTCGTCGACTTTGACTTCGGCGGTGATGACGGAGACATCGGCAAGCGTCATGAGGACGGAGCCGTCAGTGCCTTGAATGCCGGGCACCACTGTTTCGCCTTCGCGGACAGGAAGGTTGGTTACGATGCCGTTGAAGGGCGCGATGGCGATGGTCTTGTCGTAGAGGTCCTGGTTGACGGCGAGGTCGGCGACCTGGGTTTTCACGTGTCCCTGCGCGGAGGCCACCTGCGCTTTGGCCTGTGCCACGGCGGCTTCGCTCTGGGCCAGAGTCGCGAGGTCGGTGTCGTAGGCAGCCTGGGCGGCGTCAAAGTTCTGCTTGGACATGACCTGTGCTTTGTAGAGGGCCTGGGCGCGCTGGTAGTCGAGCCTTTTCTGGGCCAGGTCGGCCTTGGCGTGCGCGACGGCGGCCTGCTGTGTTTTCACATTCGCGTTGGCGGCGGCGACATCCGTATGGGCAGCGGAAATGGCGGCCTTCTGTCCTGAGACGTTGGCGCGCTGCTGGACATTTTCAATGGTGGCCAGGACCTGCCCTTTGCGGACCAGGTCGCCCTCCTTCACGTAAAGATGGCTGATGCTGCCGATGGTCTGCGCGCCGATGTTCACGTAAGTCTTGGGCTTGATTTGTCCGGTCCCGCTCACCGTGGAGACGAGGGTTGTGCGAATGACCTTGGCCGTCATCACCTTGGTATATCCGGCCTGGGCGCGGATGATGGTGAAGGTAATGATTCCGGCAACGACCACAAGGATGACAATGCTGAGAACGATTTTCTTCAAGCTATTTTCCTGTTAGCGAATTCCACACCAGGCCCTGGGCAAGAAATACGCAGCTGAGTGGAATTCAGTTCCCTCGAGATTTAAAAATCCCTGCGCAAATTGGTACAAGGTGGAATCCACCTGATGATATCAGGACGAGGCGGTTTTGAGGATGTTAGCAGGGGACTGGCCGTCCAGGCATTCTGCGCTTCGCGCGATTGGCCCGGAGCAGCCTCCCCGCTTTCGGGGTTCGCCAGAATCGCTTGAAAGTAGCTGGTGGAACGCCGTAGAATCAAGCTGCTGTATAGGAGCAGTAAACCGGCGTATGCAGACGGGCCGTATCACTCTCATTCTTGCGATCGCCATCGGCGCGGCCGCCTATCTTCCCTCGGCGCACGCTCAAAAATCGAAGTCCGACGGGACGCAGTCCGGCGATTCACAGGTCAGCCAGGACGGGCAGAATCCGCTGACCCGAAAGCTCTCCGACAAAGAAAGATTCAAAGAGCAGAAAGAGCTTCAGCAGGAGCTCCACGGCACCTATAAGAAGTGGCTGGACCAGGATGTGCGCTGGATCATCACCGACCAGGAGCGGAAGGCCTTCAAGAGCCTGAGCAACGACGAGGAGCGGGACGCCTTCATTGAGCAGTTCTGGCG
>JBOGMA010000379.1:0-5669 GCA_050746465.1 Acidobacteriaceae bacterium | reverse complement strand
GTCTATGAGGTTGGCAAGAATTGGGCCGAGGCCGACGCGGACACGGGCGAGACCATCGATTTCCTGGAGTTTTATGCGCGCGAGGCGTTGCGGCTGGCGCGTTCGACGCCGCCGATTCAGTATCCAGACGAGCGCGACGAACTGCTGTACATTCCTCTGGGCGTGGGTGCGGTGATTCCGCCGTGGAATTTTCCTTTTGCGATTATGGCGGGCATGACGGCGGCGGCGATTGTGACGGGAAACACGGTGGTTCTGAAGCCGTCGAGCGATTCGCCCACCATTGCGGCTCAATTTGTGGAGGCCCTGGAAGAAGCGGGCATGCCGGCGGGCGTGGTGAATTTCTGTCCAGGTTCGGGCGCGACGTTCGGGAACGCCATCGTAGCGCATCCGAAGACGCGGTTTATTGCCTTTACCGGATCGAAGGAAGTAGGTCTGGATATCAACGAGCGGGCGGCGAAAACTCAGCCGGGGCAGATCTGGATCAAGCGCACCATTCTGGAGATGGGTGGGAAGGATTCCATCATCGTGAGCGCCGACGCGGAACTGGATAAGGCGGTTGCGGGCGTAGTGGCGTCAGCGTTCGGCTTCAGCGGGCAGAAGTGCTCGGCGTGTTCACGGGCGATTGTCGAGGAGCCGATTTACGACATTTTTGTGGAGCGCGTGCGCGAGTCGGTGGCGAAGCTGAAGGTGGGAGATCCGGTCGAGAATCCGAACATGGGACCGGTGGTGAATGAAGGGGCTCTGAAGACGATGTTGGAGTACATCGAAGCGGGCAAGGGAGAAGGCCTGCTGGTTGCGGGCGGGAATGTGGTGGAGACTCCGGAGAAGGGATATTTTCTGGAGCCGACGGTGTTCGCGGATGTTGCGCCAGGAGCGCGGATTTCGCAGGAGGAGATTTTTGGGCCGGTCCTGGCAATCCTGAAGGCACGTGATTTTGACGATGCTTTGACGATTGCGAACAATACCCAGTTCGGTTTGACGGGAGCAGTTTACACCCAAGATCGCACGAAGCTGGACCGCGCGCGGCGCGAGTTCCACGTGGGGAACCTGTACTTCAACCGGAAGTGCACGGGCGCAATGGTGGGCGCGCATCCATTCGGCGGATTCAATATGTCGGGTACCGATTCAAAGGCCGGCGGACCGGATTATCTGCTGCTGTTCACTCAGGCGAAATCGGTTGGAGAGAAGCTGTAAGACGGCGAATTTCCCGAAAGAAGAAGCCTCGTCGCGGAGACGAGGCTTCTTTTTGAGGAGGAGGGCAGAGGATTAATTGGCCTGCATGATGAGGTCGCCGGCGGCGATAGCAGCCTCGGCAAGCATTCGGTGATGAATGGTGAAGAGCGCGAGTTCCAGCCGGTCCGACACACCGGTCTTGTCGTAGATGCTGCGCAGGTAATTCTTCACGACCTGTTCGGTGGTGACCAGGCGGAGAGCGATCTCCTTGTTTTTGCAGCCCTGGATGATGAGAGCGACAATCTTCATTTCCTTGGGCGTGAGCCGGTCGCGAACGCGAGCGCCGACGGGATCGTCTTCGAAAATGGTTCCCTGGCAGCCGTTGGCGATGACGCCGCGTTCGCCATGGATGACGCGGCGCATGCAGTCAATGAGCGAAGGGCCGCTGACGGAGCGATAGACAGCGCCGTTGACACCATCGGCCAGATAGGGCTGAAGGGGCTCATGGTTTTCGGCAATGACGACGGCGCGGCTTCCCGTGCAGCGGACACGCGCCATCAGCTCAAGCGTATTGAGCTTCATGGAAGATGCAAAGATGAGGGTCGAACCCCGAAAGGTTTCCAGGATTTGAAACAAGCGAGCCGGTTCGCCGCAATGTGCGATGATGCGGAAGTCATCTTCAATCGCCAGGATTTTTGCGGTTCCTGCGCGAAAGATGGCCTGATTGTCAGCAAGGATGATCTTATTCATTTCTCCCACATTCCGAGTTTTGGCAGATAAAAAGGAAGTTTTGCTCTGGAAAGAGCCCAACAACCTTCAAAAAGAGCCGGCATGGTGCAGCCAGATGACTGCGGTTACACGCTGTATCGGCTCAAAGTTAATTCCCGTGGCAAATTGTTCAGTTTCCGAACAATCCATTACTTCGAGCGCATCATTATCTTACTAAGGATGCATCCCGAAACAAAATCTTTTGTGTTCCTGAAAGTGATATCACTTTAAACGACGTTACACGGATCGCAAAGAAAAAACCGAACAGTCTATGACCAAAGTAATGTCCCATTTTGGGATGGTCAATAGGCTTTTTTTACCTGCGGTTTGCTGCTTTTTCCTGGTTTTTGGCTGGGTTTCATGCTGATGAGCCAGAGGATACACTGGAAAAACAATGGGTAAACCAATCATTTTGGCCGTCGATGATGACGCCAGCGTACTTGAGGCCATCATTCAGGACCTGCGGCGGAAGTACGGGCCGAATTACAGGATTGTGCGCGCCGGTTCCGGACAGGCGGCGCTGGACACGTGCGCGCAGCTCCTGCAGCGCGGGGATGAAGTTGCGCTTTTTGTTTCTGACCAGCGCATGCCGGGAATGACGGGCGTCGATTTTCTGGAGAGGGCACAGAAGGATTATCCGAATGCCAAGCGGGTGCTGTTGACCGCGTATGCGGACACCGAGGCGGCGATTCGGGCCATCAATACGGCACGGATTCAGTATTACCTGACCAAGCCGTGGGATCCACCGGAGGAGCAGCTTTATCCCGTGCTGGATGATCTGCTGGACGACTGGCAGCAGGGATACAAGGCTCCGTTTGAAGGCTTGCGTGTGATCGGGCCGCGCTGGTCGGCGCAGGATTACCAGGTGCGGGATTTTTTATCGCGGAACCGTGTTCCTTATCTTTGGCTTGATCCGGAGCGGGAGAGCGAAGCATTTTCTCTCCTGGAACGGTATGGATTGGATGACCGGCAATTGCCGGCGGTGCTGTTTCCGGACGGATCGTCTATTGTCCAGCCCAGCCAGACGGCGCTTGCGGAGAAGGTCGGGCTCAAGACCCATGCTGAGAAGGATTTTTATGACCTTGTGGTGGTAGGCGGAGGCCCGGCGGGCCTGGCTGGCGCGGTGTATGCGGCTTCCGAGGGGCTGAAAACGCTCGTCGTGGAGCCGGAAGCTCCGGGAGGTCAGGCGGGGTCGAGTTCGAAGATTGAAAACTATCTCGGATTTCCGAATGGCGTGAGCGGGCGGAATCTGGCCGATTATGCCTATCGGCAGGCAGTGAAATTCGGGGTGGATTTTGTAACGCAATCGGTCAGCGGCATTCGCGCTGAGAATCAATACCGGCTGATGCAAACGGGCGATGGGCAGGAGGTTTCCTGCCACGTGGGTCTGATCGCCATGGGAGTGAATTATCGGCGGCTGCAGGCGCCGGGGGTGGAACGGCTGACTGGTGCGGGAGTCTATTACGGAGCGGCGCTGGAGGAGGCGAGAGCCTGCAAGGATGAGGACATTTATATTGTGGGCGGGGCGAATTCGGCGGGCCAGGCGGCGATCCACTTTGCCCAGCATGCCCGGACGGTAACGATGCTGGTACGCGGGGAGTCGCTGGAAGCCAGCATGTCAAAATATTTAATCGATCGGATTCGTAGCACATCGAATATAAAGGTGGAGACCTGTTCGGAAGTGATTGAGGCACTTGGCAACGGTCGTCTGGAGAGATTGAGGCTGCGGTGCGGCGCGCAGGACGTTGAAATGCCGACCACAGGGCTGTTCATTTTCATAGGAGCAGCACCGGAGACGGCATGGCTTCCCGAGCAGATCATGCGCGATCCGCGCGGGTTTGTTCTTTCGGGACCGGACCTGCGGGTGGACAACAAGCTGCCGCGGCGATGGAAGGAAGATCGCGATCCGTACTTGCTGGAGAGCAGCATGACGGGAATTTTCGTAGCCGGGGACGTGCGGCACGGGTCGGTGAAACGGGTGGCGTCGGCGGTAGGGGAAGGTTCGATTGCGGTGCAGTTTATGCACCAGTATCTGGCGCGGTTTTGAACCGTCGCCGAGGCCTTGGTTCTGGCAATCAAGTGAGCAAGCCTTTGGGCTCAGCTCACGGGATGGTACTTCAGTTGTGTTTTTCCGGGCATGTCTCCGGATGACGAGAAAAGCGGATTGATGGAAGTTCAACAGGCAAACGTACGATCGAAACTGGTTTCCGCAAGAGAAGTGCTCCCTGAGCTGCGGAGAGTCCCACTTTTTCAACATGTGAAAGATGAGGATGTTGACTGCCTGGGCGAAGTGGAGATAGTGGAGGCTCCATCCGGCGCAGTCCTTCTGGAACGCGGGGACACTCAGCTATTTTTTGGCGTGCTGCTGCAGGGGCAGATTCGAGCCACCAAGCCCGAGGCGGACGGCGGATGCACGCTGCTGGGAACGCTGAAGGATGGCGATACTTTTGGCGAGGTTCCGCTGCTGACCGGAGCGCTGGTTTCCGCGGTGCATGTGGAAACGTTAGCGGACAGCAGGGTGGTGCGCATAGGATCGGGGGCGTTCTGGAAGCTGATGAGCACCTGTCCGGTGGTGCGGGCCGGCGTGCTGGCCAACATGGGGCGGCGGCTGGAAGCGTATCAGATTCTGACGCTGCACAGGGAAAAGCTGATCTCGCTGGGAACGATGGCAGCGGGTTTGATGCACGAACTGAACAATCCGGGGGCGGCGGCTCGAAGGGCGGCGGCGCAGTTAAGGGAGAATCTGGTTCGGCTGCAGGAGATCAGCCTGCGATTTACACAGTCCAAGTTGAACGCGGACCAGCTCAGGTGCATGGCGGAGTTGCAGGCCGAAGCGCTGAAGTTTCAGAAGCCGCAGGCGATGGGGTCGATGGAGGAGTCGGACGCCGAGGAGGCTCTGCTGGAGTGGCTGGAGGGCGCGGGAGTTACGAACGCGTGGAAGATTGCTCCGACGCTGGTGGCGGTGGGCTGGCGACAGGACGACATTGAGTGCGCGCGGCGGGCGTTTCCGGATGCCGTGCTTTCCGACGCGCTGAACTGGCTGGAGTCGCTGGTTTCAAGCCTGCAACTGGTGGGCACAATCGAAGAGAGCGTGACCCGGGTGACAGACCTGGTGATCGCGGTGAAGAAGTACGCGTACGACGACAAGAACCGCGAGCGCGAGATCGATATTCACGAAAGCATCCAGAGCACGCTGACGATCCTGGGACACAAGTTCCGGCATAAGCAGTTGACGATTCGCAAGGTGTTCGCGGCGGAGCTTCCGAAGATCAAGACGACGGGCACGGGACTGAGCCAGGTATGGACGAACATTCTCGACAACGCGATCGACGCTTCGCCGGAGAAGGGCGAAATCGCGATTCGGACCTGGGCGGAGGACGGAGCGGCGTGCGTAGGGATTGCGGATGCTGGCGCAGGCATTTCCAATGAGAACCGCGAGCATATCTTCGAACCGTTCTTTACGACCAAACCTGCGGGAGTGGGAACGGGGCTGGGGCTGGATATCGCGCACCGGATCGTGGTGGGTCAGTTCGGCGGCGAGATTGCCTTTACGAGCGAGCCGGGGCGGACAGAGTTTGTGGTGAGGGTGCCGGAGAAGAAGTAGGATAGCAGGTCAACGACTACGGTTTGAATGGCCCAGAATCGGCAGGTTCTCGTATTTCCATGAGAGTGTGGCCTGTTAGCAACATGTGAGGTCGGAATTGATTGCGGATCACACTGATCATCCC
>JBOGMA010000378.1:0-3673 GCA_050746465.1 Acidobacteriaceae bacterium | reverse complement strand
CGCCCGGGCCGCGCGCACCCAAGCTGCATCGCGCGGTCGTCGTCCAGTTTCGCAAGGAATTTCTGGGGGAGGCTCTCTTCGACCTCGAAGAGATGCGGCCGATCGCACGCCTGCTTAAGCGCTCTGAATGCGGCCTCGCCTTCAGCAATACAAAAACGGGCAAGGCCGTCGCGCCGCGAATCGCAAAGTTTCCATCGCTCTCTCCCAGCCGCCGCGTCATTGAACTGCTTTCTGCTTTGCTGGATCTCTCCGCGGAAGCCCACCCGGAAGTCCTTTCCACCAGCCTCATTCCGCCTATCTGCCGTGTCGAAGACCAGCAGCGCATCGACGCCGTGTGCGCCTATCTCAACCGGCATTTTGATCATGAAATTGACTACGCTGAGCTCTCACGCATCATCCACATGGATCATGCGTCTCTGTGCCGCTTTTTTAAGCGCGCCACCGGTCGCACCATGACCGCTTACGTCAATCAACTGCGTGTCGGCGCCGCTGCTCACCTCCTCACCGATACAGATATCAGCATTCTGGAAGTCGGCTTTCGCGTAGGCTTCGGAAACTACTCCAACTTCAACCGCCAGTTCAAACGAATCAAAGGCTATGTTCCCCGCGCGGTTCGGCAGCACTTCCATCCCGATGCGCCGGAACCGCAATCCCCCGTTCACAGTGCGAAACGAAAATCCACAAGGCCGTCAACTCCCGCGAAGACACGCGCAAAATCGAAAGCCTGATCTCAACCCAAGCCCTTCGGAGAACTGAATGTAGGTAACAGCCGCCATTACTACAAAGGCGTGGTTGTCTTTTAGGGCGAATTCGCGCATCGTTAGAAGGGGGTGAGTTAAAAATGAGAACCGGTGGTGATTTCGTAAACCGTGATCCTGAAGATCGTCGAGTTCAGCATCGCTCCCTGGACGAATGTAAAGAGAAAATGCTGGATAAAACCATTGCCGACAGCTTCCCGGCAAGCGATCCTCCCTCGTCTATTCCGAATCCGTGCGAAGATTCCTTTGCGAATGCTCTGGCCCAAACGCAGTTGCAAAAGGTCGCATAGCGTGAGCCGATCTCGATTGGGGCTTATACTAGTTCCGAAAACAGCGGGAATGTTGATTGCAAATTCCCGCGTCATCAATGCGGGGGGATGCATCCTAATGACAAACCGGCTGCTGCGCGGGCTCCATGCCGGTAACCTGCTTTCCTGACAACTGCTTTATCAATCTGCTGGAGATGGTGACATGCGCTCTGCCCGTCCAATCTACAGGGAAATAAAAGCCATCAATACGGGTGTATCGAACCCGCTCCAAAACAATCGAAAACACAATCGCTGCGCGGGAGTGGCTGAATGACCATCTGGCCGCTCGCTGTTTATTTCGCTATCGCGTTGCTGATCGTTGTGGCCATGATCTCTGTCTCCTACGTGCTTGGGCAGCGGCATGTGGAGCCGGCGACTCAGTCCCCGTTCGAATCGGGTATCGTTTCTACCGGCTCGGCGCATGTGCGCCTGTCGGTAAAGTTCTACCTCATCGCGATGTTCTTCGTTGTCTTCGATCTTGAGGCGGTGTTCATTTTTCTGTGGGCGGTGGCGGGACGCGACCTGGGCTGGCTCGGCTATGACGAGCTGTTGATCTTCGTCGGAGTTCTCGCCGTCACTCTCGTTTACCTATGGCGCACTGGCGCGCTCGACTGGTACGCATCGGCGCGTCACGCAAAGGGGCAGCTCTAATGTCGTCTCCATTAGCTCAGCGCAACAACCTCGTCGATCTCGTGCGCCATGACGAGAGTCCGGCCGAAAATGCCGTCAAACGCAGCGTTGTGTTCTCGCGCCTTCAGGACCTGGTGGGATGGGGGCGCAAAAATTCCATCTGGCCCTTCAACTTCGGGCTCTCCTGCTGTTACGTGGAGATGGCCACCAGCCTCACCAGTAAATACGACGTCGCACGCTTCGGCGCAGAAGTGATTCGCGGAACTCCCCGTGAGGCGGACCTCATGGTGGTCGCCGGTACAGTATTCATCAAAATGGCGCCCATCATTCTGCGGCTCTACCAGCAAATGATGGAGCCGCGCTGGGTCATCTCCATGGGCTCCTGCGCCAACTCCGGCGGCATGTATGACATTTACAGCGTCGTGCAAGGCGTGGATAAATTTCTGCCGGTGGATGTTTATGTGCCCGGCTGCCCGCCCCGCCCCGACGCGTTTGAGCAAGGCTTGCTGCTGCTGCAGCAGGCGGTTGGAACCGAGCGGCGTCCGCTGAGTTGGGTCGTCGGCCCCCAGGAAACTGTTCGTCTCCAGCAGCCGTCGCAACGCGACCTGCATCGCGACGAGCGAATGCGCACCAAAGACCTTCGACCGATTGACGAAATCTGAGTATGACGGAAGCTGCCGTTCAACCCGAGTCCACAGCCGCAATCGCGAAACTCGCGGGAGGCCTGCAGAAGGCGCTCGGTCCAGCGGAAATCACCACCCAAACCACAATTGACGGCATCCCCACGTTCTGGCTGCCTCGCGAAAGCGCCCACCGTGCGCTCGCGTACCTCAAAAATGAAATCGAGCAGCCGTACCGCATGCTCTACGACATAACCGCGATCGACGAGCGAATGCGGAGTCACCCTGAAGGTCCTCCCGCCAGCGACTTCACCGTGGTCTATCACCTGCTGTCGTTTGATCGGAATCAATACATCCGCATCAAAGTCCCGCTGGCGCAGGACCAGCTTGAAACCGACACCATCACCGACGTATGGCCCGCGGCAAATTGGTACGAGCGCGAAGCCTGGGACATGTTCGGCATTCGTTTTCGCGGCCATCCGCACCTGCATCGCATCTTGATGCCCCCGACCTGGGTAGGCCATCCGCTCCGCAAGGACCATCCCGCGCGCGCCACAGAGATGGGCGCGTTCAAACTGACTGACGAGAAGGAAGCCGAAGAACAGGAGGCCATGCGCTTCAAGCCCGAGGACTGGGGCATGAAGCGTGGCCGCGAAGGCGAGGACTTCATTTTCCTTAATGTTGGCCCGCAGCATCCCGGCACCCATGGCGTGCTGCGCATCATCCTGCAACTCGACGGAGAAGTCATACTCGACGCCGTACCGCAAATCGGCTTCCACCATCGCGGTGCAGAAAAAATGGGCGAGCGCCAATCCTGGCACACCTACATTCCCTACACCGACCGCATCGATTACCTCGGTGGCGTCATGAACAACATGGCCTACCTGATGTCGGTCGAAAAAATGGCGGGCATCGTGGTCCCGCCGAGAGCGCAGGTTATCCGCGTCATGCTTTCCGAGGTTTTCCGCATCATCAGCCATCTCGTCTGGTACGGGACCTTCGCGCAGGACCTGGGGCAGCTCTCGCCGGTCTTCTTCACCTTCAACGACCGTGAGCGCGCCTTCGGAATCATTGAAGCAATCTGCGGCGCGCGCATGCACCCCAACTGGTTTCGCATTGGCGGCGTAGCGCAGGACCTCCCCAAGGGCTGGGACGGACTCATCCGCGACTTCATCAAGTATTTTCCGCCGCGCCTCAGGGAATACGACACGCAAGTCATGCGCAACAGCATCTTCCGTGCGCGCACGAAAGGCGTCGGCGCTTACACAACCGCAGAAGCCATCGAGTGGGGAGTCACCGGTCCCGGCCTGCGTGCCACCGGGCTCGAGTGGGACTTCCGCAAAAAGCAACCCTACTC
>JBOGMA010000377.1:0-2649 GCA_050746465.1 Acidobacteriaceae bacterium | reverse complement strand
ATATCGCCCTGGGCTAATGTCGGAACCAACCCGTCGTAGAGGTGAAGGTCCGACCCGCAGATGCAGGTCGTGGTCACGCGCACAATGGCATCGCGAGGATTGAGAATTTTTGGCTCCGGAACATCATGGACCTGAATCTTTTCCTTGCCCATCCAGCAAACGGCTTTCATGGCGAACTCCTTTTTGGCTGACGATCCGGTGAAATGTCACGCAACCCGGCGTGGGGGCTCGGCCAATTGCGGCGCGGCCATGTTTGAGCTCTCGCGCAACAGCATGTGTTGCAGCCGGCCGTGGATGCCGCGCGGACCATGGGGCTGGCCGGCGGTTGTCGGTATCTCTCCGGCCTCGAGGAGCGCCTTGAAGCGCCGCAGGTCCTCCCGCACTGTAAATTCAGGATGCTTGCCGAATGCTGTGGCGAACGCCTTGCCCGCCGTGCCTCCGGGAAGCGAATAGTGCATCCTGAGAGTTGCCACAATGCTTCCTTCATGCAGGCCGGGCCGGAATTGAATGGAGCCGTACGTGGCGACCGGCGAACCGGGAAGCGAACGCCACGCGATTCGCTCATTTTCAACATCATCCACAATCTCCGCCTTCCAGCTCAGGTGAGAACCAAGCGGGCCGGCCGCGGTCCACTGCGACTCGTTATCTTTCCCCCTGGTGACGGATTTCAGATGGCGCATGAATGTCGGCAGGGTCTCAAAGTCTCGCCACATGCGGTAGGCGCGCTCCGCAGTACAGCGGATTGCGAAACTCGCAACGGCTTCATACGGAGCATCCTGTTGAATGTCGGTGTTTTCGCCAATCTGTCGCAGCGCGACCATGGCGGCAACTCCGAACGCGGCGCCTGCGATCAGCGCCGGCTTTTTACGCATTGCGCCATACGTGCCGAGCAGGCCGGCCGCTAGGGCTAACGGAGCGCCAATGGAGGGCAGCCCCGAAGAAGATTCGCGTGAGTTCTCAAATGGGTAGCGCACGGCAACCAGCCTTTCCGACGAGAATACAAATGTTTTTCGTTCAGGCTTTCCCAGATATTTGCGTGCTGTTGCTATTCACTTGGAGTGTGCTCGCCGCAGCACTGTTGGCCGCGCGGTGAGGAAAAGTTTTGCAACTCCGTCCCGGCAAGGTTGCACCACCTTCAGACGCGAAGGTCGGCCTGGGAAATACGGGTCCGTCGCGAAATGCCCCCGAGAATCTGCGGCCACAAGCGTATTGACGCCGAGAGCGCCGGAGCTTGAATCATAAGCCGGGAGATGGTCGTGGCTGTCCTCACCGGGCGTTCCACTTGCCTGCACAACTGCTGCTGGAAATCGTCCGCACACTTTCCGGCGAGATAGTTCTCTGCGGCGATGTACGCGCTATGCAGCGCAATTGAAATTCCGTCGCCGGAGAACGATGGAATCACAGCCGCCTGGTCTCCAAGCCGCCACAAACCATCCGGAGCCCCAGGACAGACATAGCCGTAAGGGATCGAAGACAGCGCAAGCGGCTTCGTCAGCAGCGCCTCGGCGTCCGCAAGATACTGAGCAAGATACGGCGAAGACCGCTGAAGAAGCTGGACAAGATTCGTCCATTGTCCCCCGCAGCGACGGAGAACTGATCGTTGGATCAGCAGGCACACGTTCATCGTTCCATCTGGAAAAAACAACAGCCCGGCATAGCCGCCTGGAAACAGAATGATTTCCACCCTGGCCAGCCTCGCCGCATCGCCGCCGAGCGCAAGCCGGAAATACATTTTGAAGGCCACCAGATCGCTCTGTCCGCCTGGCGGCCTGGCCCAACCGTGCAGATCGTGCTTTCCTGTTGCCAGAAAAACCGTCGCCGCGGAGCGACGCTCGCCATTCGCAAGGTGCGCCACCCAGCCAAAGCCTTCGCGCTGCAACAACTCGACACGCACCCCTCGCGCTACCATTGCGCCCGCTGCCCGTGCATGATCCAGCAGAGCTTCATCCAGCGCTCTGCGCCTGAGCGAAATTCCGGTGAACGGCAGCGGGCATTCACGGATCAAATCCTGTCCGGCGAGGCGCAATCTTGAAACCGGCGCCGCCCCCAGCCGCGCCGGTTCAATTCCCAGCGCAAGCAGGTAGTGAACCGCTTCATGGCTCAGAAACTCCCCGCATACTTTGTCATGAGGCCCTGTTGTTTTTTCAAGTATCTCGACCGCGCGGCCTTCCCGTGCCAGCAGCGTTCCCAGCGTCGCCCCGGCCGGGCCTCCGCCAAGTATCAGCACATCGTTGGACCTTTTCATACCTTTGTCCTGGCTACGCAAAGTCTACCCGGCCGAACTTCCTCGATCCGCACGTCTTCCCGACGCAGGCCCGCGGAAGCGCAGAATCGTTCCCAGTCTTCACCAAGAAAGCTTCTGCGGATAGATACCGGCCCGTCATGCCGCACAAAGCGATGCCATCTCATCAGCCAGGCCAGCGCCGCGAATCCATAATAGGGAACCGGTTTGCGATGCAGATCGTTCACAAACCAGCCGCGCTCAGCAACACGCTCCATCCACGCAATAAAATTCACAATTTCCGCATCGACCAGGTGGTGCGTGAACAGGGAACTGATGACGATGCTGATCGGCTCCGCCGGTTCATAGGAGAATGCGTCGCCAGTCACCCATTGAATTGAACTGTCGTTCTCGGTGAACTCTCGCGC
>JBOGMA010000376.1:0-3139 GCA_050746465.1 Acidobacteriaceae bacterium | reverse complement strand
AGGAAATCCTGCTCTCCACCGCCGTGAGCGACTGCCACATGGAAGAAGGCTCCCTCCGCTGCGACGCTAACGTCAGCGTGCGCCCGCGCGGCCAGGAGAAGTTCGGAACCAAGGCTGAAGTGAAGAACGTCAACAGCTTCCGCTTCATCCGAGCCGCGCTGGAATATGAAATCGAGCGCCAGATCGAAGTCATCGAAGGCGGAGGCCGCGTAGTGCAGGAAACTCGCCTCTGGAATGCCGGAGAGGGCCGCACCTACTCCATGCGCTCCAAAGAACAGGCCCACGACTACCGCTATTTTCCCGAGCCGGATCTACCGCCGCTCATCGTCACCGCCGAACGCCAGCAGGAGATTCGCGCCAAGCTCCCCGAGCTACCTGAAGCCCGCCGCGCCCGCATGATTACCGAGTACGAAATCACCGAGCAGGATGCCGCAACCCTCACCGCCACTCGCGAGTTCGCCGATCAATTTGAAGCCGCCGCCCGCGCCGCGAAAAGCCCCAAGCGCGTTGCCAACATCGTACAGAGCGAACTCACCAGCCGCCTCAAGGCCAAAGGCCTCGAACTGGAGCAGTCGCCCATCACCATGAAGGGCATCGCCCAGGCCGCCGACCTCGCCGAAGAAGGCAAACTCTCCAGCAAACAACTCAAGCAGCTCTTCGATGTCGCCTTCGAGAAAGGCGAAGACTTCGGAGTAGTCTACGAGCGCGAAAAACCGCAGCAGATCAGCGACGCTGGAGCCATCGAAAAGATGATCGACGAAGTCATCGCCGTCAATCCCAAACAGGTGGAGCAGTATCGAGGCGGGAAAAAAACCGTCGCTGCCTTCTTCGTGGGCCAGGTCATGCGGCTATCCAAAGGCCAGGCCAACCCGGCGCTATTGAATGATCTGGTGGTGAAGAAGTTGGATGCCTAAAGGGCGAAAAGCTAAATTCCGCTGCGACTGCGAATGCGTTTGCCATCCGCGACTACAAGTAAGTCGCGCAGATCTCGACTTCTTAGCAGATCAATTCCTATTATCAACTGCTGAGGCAGGCCTGCATATCCTCATGCTTTAACTGCGGGTAAGCTTCGAGAATCGCACTCTCGCTTTCGCCCGCGCCCATCATCTGGAGAATCAGGTAGACAGGAATCCGCGTCCCGGCAATGCACGGTTTGCCGCCCATCACATCGTTCCTGATTTCGATCCTCTTCGGCATGTGAATGCTGTTATTGGCCAGCCGCCCAATCAGTACGGCAAGCAGTTTCTATTTTCCCAGCGCCCGATGCCCAATATCCCGCCGGTAATACATCCCCTCAAACCCAATCTTCCCAATCGCTTCATAAGCCAGCGCCAGCGCGCTTTTCAAGTCTCCTCCCGTAGCCGTCACTCCCAGCACGCGCCCGCCGTTGGTCAGCACCTCATCGACAACCAGCGCAGTTCCGGCGTGGAACACAATCACTCCCGGAACCTTCGCCGCATCCTCCAGCCCCGAGATCTTGTGCCCATTCGTATAACTCCCCGGATACCCTCCCGAAGCCGCCACCACGCACGCCGACGCGCCCGGCTTCCAGCGAAACTCCGCATCGCTCAGCCGGCCCTCAACGCACGCCTCCAGAGCCTCCAGCAAATCACTGTCCAGCCGCGCCAGAATCGCCTGTGTTTCCGGGTCGCCGAAGCGCGCGTTGTATTCCAGCACCATCGGCCCCTTGGCCGTCATCATCAGCCCGCAGTAGAGCACCCCGGTAAACGGAGTCTCCTCCGCCGCCATTCCGTCAATCGTCGGCTGTGCCACATGGTGCAGCAGCCAGTCGCGCATCGTTTCGTCCAGCATCGCGTCGGTCGAGTACACTCCCATCCCGCCCGTATTCGGTCCCGTATCGCCCTCGCCCAGCCGCTTATGGTCCTGCGCCGGAACCAGCGGAGCCACATGCTTCCCGTCGGTCAGCACCAGGAACGAAAGTTCCTCGCCGGTCAGAAACTCCTCCAGCACCACAGTCGTCTCCGCGCTGCCCAGCAGCTTTCCGCTGAACAATCCCGCAATCGCCTGTTCCGCCTCCGGCTTCGTCTCACAAACCAAAACGCCTTTGCCCGCCGCCAGCCCATCAGCCTTGATGACCACCGGCAGATGAAAGCGTCCCAGCGTTTCCATCGCCTCCTCGCGGCCCGCGCAAATAGCGTAGTTCGCCGTGGGAATGTTGTGCCGCTGCATGAATCTCTTGGCAAACGCCTTGCTCGTTTCGAGTTTGGCCGCGGCCTGCGTCGGGCCGAAAACGGCCAGTCCGCGACGGCGCATTTCATCCACAATCCCCAGCGAAAGCGGCAGTTCGGGTCCAACAATTGTCAGGTCGGGGCTCTCCGCCGCGACCACCCGCAACAGGTCATTCAGATCGCTGAGCTTAGCCGGAACACACCGTGCCAGCGCCGCGATGCCGCCGTTTCCCGGCGCGCAAACAATCTCGGTCACCCGCGGCGACTTCTTCAGCGCCCAAACCAGAGCATGTTCGCGCCCGCCCGCGCCAATTACCAGAACTTTCATTCTTCGCTTTCTCCAATTCTCGGCTTCTATCGCAAGGCTACAGCAGGACCGGCAGTGAGTGAAGCCACGCCAGCCCTGGCTCATTTAGCAGGGCCCGCCGAGCACTAGTTACACTTGTACTCAGCATGGCCGCTCCTCCCACCCAGTCCGGACGAACCTCTCTGCTCCCAAGGGTACGCAGCGCGGAGTTGTGGTCTTATTTCGGGCCGGCCTTTGTCGCCAGCATCGCTTACATCGATCCGGGAAACTTCGCCGCCAACTTCGCCGGCGGCTCTCAGTTCGGCTACAACCTGCTCTGGGTACTGCTGTGGTCCAATCTCATGGCCATCCTGGTGCAGTATCTGGCAGCCAAGCTGGGCATCGCGACTGGAAAAACGCTTCCGCAAAACTGCCGAGACCGGTTTTCCCGGCCCACGACTATTTTCCTTTGGATCACCGCGGAAGTGGCCGCCATGGCTACCGATCTTGCGGAGTTTCTGGGCGCGGCACTCGGCTTTTACCTCCTTTTCGGATCGCGTTTCCTGCTCTATGGCTGGAGCAAGACGGAAATCCTGTTGGTTTCGGCAGTCTTCACCGCGATTTGTGTCTTCCTCATCCTGCTGCTTGAGTTGTGGGGGTATCG
>JBOGMA010000375.1:0-3580 GCA_050746465.1 Acidobacteriaceae bacterium | reverse complement strand
GTTCTAGCCTAACGCTTCCAGCGCTTCGGCAGTCTTCTCTCGCAAATCCGCCGCCTCCGCCGCCTGTTTCTTCAATCCATCAACTATTTTCCCCGGAGCTTTTTTCAGGAATGTCTCATTATTCAATTGCCGATTGGCATTCGCCAGCACCTTGTCATAGTTATCAAGTAGCTTTTGCAACCGTTCGCGCTCTGCCGAAATATCAACGGGCTTTTGATAATCAATGGCTATCTCAAACTTTCCCTGGCGCCAGAAAAGATTCGCGAGGGATCCGTCCCGTTCCTGTGCCTCTATTTCAAATATTGGGTGAACAGGGGTTAGTCTCTTTAATATTTCTTCGTTCCGCTGGACGAAGGATGCTGAAATTCCAATTCCTGTGCGTGCCTTCCCGATCGAAATGCCGAGCACATACCCCGGAACCGCCTGTCCCTTCGGGACGGAAAGCTCTTTGCAGAGCGCTCTAAATTCGGTAATCAAAAGCTGCAATTGGAGCATCTCATAGTCGATTTCTTTATCAATCCTCGCCGCATCCGCCTGCGGATACCGCGACAGCGCAATCGACTTCGCCGGAGCCTCGCCTTCATACACCGCATGCCAAAGCTCTTCCGTAATAAACGGCATGAAAGGAGACAGCAGCCGCAGCGCAGCCTCAAACGTCGATACCAAAGTATTCAGCGCAGCCTGTGCCGATGCTTTCTTCCCAGCATCATCGAAATCCAGCCGCAGCTTCACAATTTCCAGATACCAGTCACAGAAGTCGCCCCAGAAAAACTGGTAAACGAGCCGCGCAGCTTCATCAAAGCGATACTCGCCAAGCGCCGCGTTCACTTCGCCCGCAACCGAATTCAGCCGCGACGTAATCCAGCGCGCTTCCAATTCCTGGCTGCCCGCGCCGTTCAACTCAACCTTAATTCCAGCCTCGCGCGCCTTCTCCACGTTCATAAAAATGAGCCGCGCCGCATTCCATATCTTGTTCGCGAACGCGCGATACCCCTCCGTGCGCGATTCGCTGAAAGCAATATCGGTCCCCGGCGAAGCCATCGAAGCCAGCGTGAACCGCACCGCATCCGTCCCGTACTTCTGCACAATCTCGATGGGATCGATCACATTGCCTTTGGTCTTCGACATCTTCTGTCGCTCGGCATCGCGCACCAGCGCGTGAATATAGACTTCGCGGAATGGAACCGCGTCCTTCAACTCACGCTTCGAGCCATCCGGCATCGGCATGTCCAGCATGAAGTGGCAGCCCAGCATGATCATCCGCGCCACCCAGAAGAACAGAATGTCGAAGCCTGTCAGGAGCAATTGCGTCGGATAGAACCTGTCTAAATCCGCAGTCCGCTCCGGCCACCCAAACACGGTGAAGGGAAGCAGCCCCGACGAGAACCATGTGTCCAGCACATCGGTTTCCTGCGTCAGTTCCGCGCTGCCGCAGTGCTCGCACTTCGCAGGAGTTTCCCGCGCCACCGTAATCTGCCTGCACGTCCCGCAGTGCCACGCCGGAATCCGATGCCCCCACCACAACTGCCGCGAAATGCACCAGTCATGAATGTTCCGCATCCACTCGAAGTACGTCTTCGCATACTGTGCCGGCGTAAACGTAATGTGCCCCTGCTCCACCGCCGCAATCGCCTTGTCCGCCAGCGGCTGAATCTTCACAAACCACTGCGTCGAAAGCCTCGGCTCAACCACGGTTTTGCAGCGGTCGCATTTGCCGATGGAGTTCGTATGCTCGCGAACCGTGCCCAGCAGCCCCTGCGCTTCCAGGTCTTCCAGCACGCGCTTGCGAGCCACATAGCGATCCAGCCCCGCGTACTTGCCGCCCTCCGCGTTGATGTGCGCCGTATCATCCATCACGGAGATGGACGGCAGCCCAAGCCGCTGTCCAATCGCAAAATCATTCGGATCATGCGCCGGCGTCACCTTCACCGCGCCCGTTCCAAACTCCGCGCTCACCCACGCATCCGTCACGACCGGAATCTCGCGCCCGACCAACGGCAGCAGCAGCTTCTTCCCATGCAGATGCTTATAGCGTTCGTCATCCGGATGAACCGCCACGGCCACATCGCCCAACATCGTCTCCGGCCGCGTCGTCGCTACAGTAAGAAACTGCCCCGGCTGGCCAACCACCGGATACCGAATCTCCCACAGCTTCCCCTGCTGCTCCTCGTGAACCACTTCCAGGTCGCTGATCGCCGTCTGGCATCGCGGGCACCAGTTCACAATGTAGGCTCCGCGATAAATCAACCCCTGCTCATGCAGCCGCACAAAAGCTTCCCGCACCGCGCGCGACAGCTTGTCATCCATTGTGAAGTATTCGCGCGACCAGTCCACGCTCGCACCCAGCCGCTTCATTTGGTCCAGGATGGCGCCGCCGTAATGCCGCTTCCATTCCCACACGCGTTCGACAAACGCCTCGCGCCCAAGCTGCTGCCGCGTCTTGCCTTCTGTATCGAGCTGCCGTTCCACCATCATCTGCGTGGCAATGCCCGCGTGATCGGTTCCCGGAAGCCAAAGCGCCAGCTCGCCCCTCATCCTGTGCCAGCGCGTGACGATGTCCATCTCCGTCTGGTTCAGCATGTGGCCCATGTGCAGTCTCCCCGTCACATTCGGAGGAGGCAGCAGAATCGTGAACGGCTTCGCAGTCGAGCTGGCGTTGGAATCAACCTCAAACAGACGTTCGTTTACCCAATACGCGGCCCAGCGATCTTCAATCGCCGTAGGATCATAAGCTTTCTGTAATTCGTGGGGCATTGCGGGAGATATCCAGTTCTGACAATAGCATAGACAAATGGAAAGACCGCCCGCAGGCGGCCTCTCCTCGTTGTTCGCAAACGCCGTTTTAGAAAGGATTCAGCTTTTTCAGCCCCTTCTTCTGTTTGTGCCTGCTTGAAGACTCGTCCTTCGAGTCATAAGGAGCCTTCTTGTTCTTCTTTTTCTTGGCCGTTGTGCCGGTCTGGATCTGCGCCGGCGCCCCGCCCTTCACGTCATTGATCTGGTTCGCAGCCACGGCCGGCTTGTCCACCGGAGGCAGCGGCTGATTGTTCGTCGGCCCTACACCCTTAATGAGCGGCTCACTGTTGGCCGCCGGGGCCGCTGAATTCGGAGCCGCCGGGGTCGCTGAATTCGGAGCCGCCAGAATCGTTGCCGTGGCTCCCGCGCTGCTTCCGCCGCCCGAACCTGCAGGAGCCGTGGTACCGGAGCCAGCCGAAGCGGACGTCCCGCTCGGAATCTCCACCGTAACCGTGCTTCCCGCCGATCCTGACGCATCCGGAATCGTTTCCAAATGCAGAGGCTGCGGATTGGTAGCTGCCGGAGGCGCTTCGCCCTGGCTGATCGCCACCGCCGTCTTATCCGTGCCCGCGGGTGTCAGCCCAGGAAGCGGCTTGCCTTGAAACGCAGCTTTATACAAATTCACGTTTTCCTGGTCAATCTGCGGAGCCAGCGTCGGTGGCGGATCCTTCAACGTTGGGTCGCCCACCCGTGCCGCCTGGATTGTCGAAGGTCCCTGCTTGATCAGCAGCAGCGCGCGGTCCTTCAGCCTCACATTCATGCGGCTGCCTTCCTCCGCCTCGCTCTC
>JBOGMA010000374.1:0-3445 GCA_050746465.1 Acidobacteriaceae bacterium | reverse complement strand
GCCCAGGGCTGGACGCACTTCAAGCTCAAAGTAGGCGGGACCCCGGAAGAGGACCTGCGGCGTGCAAGGCTCGTGCGCAGCCGAATCGGCCCCGAAAATAAGTTGATGATGGACGCCAACCAGAAGTGGGACGTGACCGAAGCCATTGACCGGATGAGCGCCCTGTCTGAAGTTCAACCTCTATGGATGGAAGAGCCGACCAGCCCCGATGACATTCTGGGCCATGCGCGCATTCGCCGTGAAACCAGAATCAAGATCGCGACCGGAGAACACTGCCATAACCGCGTCATGTTCAAGCAGCTCATGCAAGCCGGAGCCATCGACTTCTGCCAGATCGATAGTTGCCGCCTCGCCGGAGTCAACGAGAACCTCGCCGTAATCCTGATGGCCGCGAAATTCAACATCCCCGTGTGTCCACACGCCGGAGGAGTCGGCCTCTGCGAGTATGTGCAGCACCTTTCCGCGTTCGATTTTCTCCGCGTATCCACAACGCTTGAAAATCGCGTAACAGAATATGTGGATCACCTGCACGAGCACTTCACCGACCCGGTAAGGATTAGGAGCGCGCATTACCTTTTGCCGGAGAAGCCCGGTTACAGCGCCGAAATCTATCCGGAAACTCTCCGCGACTACAGCTACCCCGACGGAATTGTCTGGCGATCGGTCTGAGCGCTTAACGCAACAGCACTACATCAAGAAACCGCGGCCCATGCACCCCGCGAATGCGGGTCATTTCAATATCCGCCGTTGCCGACGGCCCGGAAATAAAGGTAAGGGCCTCCGCCGCGATTGGCTGAAGCCGCGCAAACGCTTCCGGCACCGTCTCGACCACCTGCTCTTCGCGAACCACACAGAGAAGGCGATCAGGCAGCAGCGTCATCGTCCGCGCCCCTTTCAGCACAATTGTTCCCGTATGAGCAATAGCAACTTCGCAAGTTACAATCGCACCCGCGGCCTTTTCCATCGCGGTATCGTCAGCATCCGATTCTTTCAGCCACTTCATCCCGTCCGGCAGCCGGTCCGCCGGAAACTCATCACTCGCAATCACTGCGTGCTCTCGAATCGGAACAAGCGCCTCCGCAAACACCGAGGCAATCGTTGCATCTGTCGCTTCCCACACCTGCGCGTCATATTCGTGCAACCGCTCGCTAAATAACTTCAAAATATCGGCATGGTCCAGCGTAGTTTCGTTTTGATATTCACGCGCGATCGCTTCATAACGTATGTCTGGCCCCGCAGCCTTGCGGTTGGCCTCACGAATGCGGCCCAGTATCAGATCGCGCGCGTTACCAACTCTATCAGTCATTGGTGTGCCCTCCATTCCGCTCGCGCCACCAGCTGCGGAAGGTCTCACGCGGTAAGGGACGCAGATCGCGCGCCGCGGTCCAGTTGCCCAGCATTCCCGGCAGGTGCTTGATCCATCCTTCACGCTCAAACGGCCACTGGCCTATTCTGCCCAGCCGCTGTGCCGCTTCGAATCGGCGGCGGCTTGTGAAGATTCGTGCCATAATCTTCATCCCAATCGCCTCCAAGCTGGCGCCGCTTTGCTGCTCGCGCACCACTCGCCCCCGCAAGTGGATCAGCACCTCCGGAATATTGATCTTCACCGGGCACACTTCATAGCAGGCTCCGCAAAGCGATGACGCATAAGGCAGCGACTGCGAGTGCTCCATATCAAATAGCTGAGGCGTCAGAATCGCCCCAATCGGCCCCGCATAAATAGAGCCATATGCATGCCCGCCCGTCTGCCTGTAAACCGGACACGTATTCAGGCACGCGCCGCAGCGAATGCAATGCAGCGTCTCCCGCGATTCACCATCGCCCAGCATCCGCGTGCGCCCATTGTCCAGCAGCACAATATGGAATTCCTGCGGGCCTTCACCCGCATGAACGCCGGTCCATAGCGAGTTGTACGGATTCATGCGCTCGCCCGTTGCCGAACGCGGCAGCAGTTGCAGGAAAACTTCCAGATCACGAAATTTCGGAATGACCTTCTCAATCCCCGCAACAGTAATCAACACGTCCGGCAGCGTCAGGCACATCCTCCCATTGCCTTCTGACTCGACCACGCAAACGCCGCCTGTTTCCGCGATCAGAAAATTCGCCCCGCTGAAGCCAATCTTCACCTTCAGAAATTTCTCTCTCAGGTAGCGCCGTGCCGCCGCCGTCAGGTCTTCCGGCTTGTCGCCCAATTCCTTCAGCCCCATCGAGCGCATAAATATCTCGCGCACCTGCTGCCGGTTTTTATGCAGTGCCGGAACCACGATGTGCGAAGGCTTGTCGGCGCCAAGTTGAATAATCATGTCCGCAAGGTCCGTCTCATGCGGATGAATCCCATTCTCTTCCAGAGCCTTGTTCAGCCCAATTTCATCCGAAGTCATCGTCTTCACCTTGATGACTTCCTTGCCTCCATGCTGCTCAATCAGCCCTACGATAATACGGTTCGCCTCATCGGCATCCGCGGTCCAATGCACGTGTCCTCCTGCCGCGGTGCAGGCCGCCTCAAACTGCAAAAGGTAGTCATCCAGATAACGCATCGTGTGCGTCTTGATGGCGCTCGCCGCCGACCGCAATTGTTGCCAGTCATGTTGCTCGCCGACCACGTGGGCCCGCTTTCCCGTGATCACGTCCGTCGCATGGCGAACATTTTTCCGAAGCTGCGCATCCTCCAGCAGCACGTGCGCGGCCTTCTCGAACGGCGGCGCCTCCGCCGCTTCTCCTACCCGAACGCTCATGCCGTACCCTGCTTTTCGTCCGAAGCCAGAATTTCCGCCAGGTGGACCGTCCTGGTCCCGCTGCCTTGCCGATGAAGCCCGCCGAATATGTGCATCAGGCAAGAGTTATCGACCGCCGTACAAACCTCAGCTCCCGTCTTCGCCACGCATTGCAACTTCTCATCCAGCATCGCGGCAGAGACTTCTCCATTCTTCACCGCGAACGTCCCGCCAAATCCGCAGCACCGGTCTATGTTCTCCAGTTCCACCAGCTCAATTCCGCGCACGCGCCGCAACAGGCGCATGGGAATGTCGCCAAGGTGCAGGCTGCGCAGCGAGTGGCAACTCGCATGGTAGGTCACGCGATGTGGGTAATACGCGCCTACGTCATCCACGCCCAGCTTGTTCACCAGCAGCTCTGAAAACTCAAAAACCCGCGGCACCAGCTCCTCCACATCCTTCATTAGCGCTGCGTCACCCGTAGAAGCGGCCATCTTCGCATAGTGGTCCCGCACCATCGCCACGCACGAGGACGACGGAACACAGACCACCTCCGCGCCCCGAAAAATCTCAACAAACCGCCGCATCAGCGGCATGGCCTCTCTCTGGTAGCCGGTGTTGTAGTGCATTTGCCCGCAGCACGTCTGCTCCAGCGGAAAATCGATCTCGTGCCCCAGCCGTTCCAGCACTCGAACCACGCTTTTGCCCGTCTCCGGAAATAGCGTGTCGTT
>JBOGMA010000373.1:0-18330 GCA_050746465.1 Acidobacteriaceae bacterium | reverse complement strand
GCACCGGCGGACTGAAGTCGGGGCAGTGGATCACCACCGGAAGCTGGTCGGGCAAGGCGTTTGCAAAAGCCGGCTCGAAAGTGGAAGCCAGGTTCTCCAGCTTCGGAGCCGTAACCCTGACATTCGACTAACCGACCTGTAGCCTTTTGCCTGTTACCTGTTGCCTGAAATATTCAAGCGAGCGCTGCAATCCTTCGCGGAGCGTGACTTTGGGCGACCAGCCGAGCAACTCCCTGGCTTTGGTAATGTCGGGCTTGCGACGGGCTGGATCATCGACCGGCAGCGGCTCGTAGCGAATGGTGCTCTTTGAGCCTGTCACATCCAGAACTTCGCGCGCGCACTCAAGGATGGTCCACTCGTCAGGATTGCCGATATTGACGGGCAGGTGTTCGCCTGATTTCGACAGGCGCATGATTCCATCAATGAGGTCTGAGACGTAGCAGAAGCTGCGCGTTTGCGAACCGTCGCCAAAGACGGTGAGGTCCTCGCCCTGGAGCGCTTGCATCATGAAGTTGGAGATGACGCGGCCGTCGGTGGGCTGAAGGCGCGGCCCGTAGGTGTTGAAGATGCGGACCATGTGCGTGTCCACCCCATAGTAGCGGTGATAGGCCATAACCACGGCCTCGGAAAAGCGTTTCGACTCGTCGTAGACCGAGCGCGGGCCGATGGGATTGACATGTCCCCAATAAGTTTCCGGTTGTGGATGCACGTCTGGGTCGCCGTAGCACTCCGATGTGGAGGCGTGTAGGAATTTTGCACCCGAGTTGCGCGCGAGGTCGAGCATGTTGATGGTGCCGTAAGAGCCGACTTTCAGCGTCTCCGGCCCAAGCCGGGCATAGTCGAACGGGCTGGCAGGAGAAGCGAAGTTGAAGACATAACCGATGCCTTCAATTTTCAGCGGCGCGCAAATATCCTGCTCGATAAAACTGAACCTGGAGTCGTTGCGCAAATCCGCGAGATTCGCCGAATTTCCAGTAGAGTAGTTGTCTACGCCGATTACGCGATTTCCATCGGCGATCAATGCCTCGCAAAGATGCGACCCAAGGAAGCCGGCTGCGCCGCTTACCAATACCTGTCTATCCGCCAATCGAGCCGCTCCCTTCAGTTACAAAGCCTTTGCCGGGCTGACGCCCGCCGCCAGCGAAGGCCGTCCGACGCTGAAATAAGTGAAGCCCTTCTCACTCATCACCGCCGGATCAAACATGTTCCTGCCATCAATGACAATGGGATGGTGCAGACTGACGCGCAAACGGTCCAGATCGATGGCGCTGAACTCCCGCCAATCGCTCAAAATGAGCACGGCATTGGCGTCGCGCGCCGCCTCATAGAGGTCGTCGACGTACCGCACCTGCGGCCCCGGTTCCAAAACCGCCTTTGCGCGTTCCATAGCCGCGGGGTCAAACATTGTGACGCAGCAGCCTTCCTTCAAAAGCATCTTCACGATCTCAATGGCGGGCGATTCGCGAATATCGTCCGTGCCACCCTTGAAGGCCAGCCCCAAAACAGCAAGGTTCTTGCCGCGGAGCGTCCACAATGCGGAGCGAATCTTGCGGAAGAAGAGCTTCTTCTGGTCGCGGTTGATTTTCTCAACCTCCGCCAGGAGATCAAATTTCTGCCCAAGCTGCTCGGCCATCCATCGGAAGGCCGCCACGTCCTTAGGGAAACAAGAACCCCCATACCCAATTCCGGCACGGAGAAATTTCGGCCCAATGCGCTCGTCCATTCCGACGCCCTCTGCCACTTCCTCAACATTGACGCCGGCCGCATCGCAGATATTTGCAACTGAGTTGATGAAGGAAATTTTCATGGCCAGAAATGCGTTGGTCGCATGCTTGGTCAGCTCCGCGGCACGCGTGGACATCTGGAGAAGCCTGGGAGGATTTTCCGCATTGCGGCTCCCAGGAACAGAGTGAGGCAGTTCATAGTAGGCGCCGGAGGTAAGCGGCTCATATATCTGCCGCATCAGCATGGCCGCGCGCTCGCTCTGCACTCCAACGACAATGCGGTTCGGATGAAGGAAATCTGTTACGCCGGTTCCTTCGCGAAGAAATTCCGGATTGGAGACGACATCAAAGCTGGCCCGTGGAGCGCCGTTGCGCTCAAGAATGCGCGTAACCCACTCGTTTGTGTAAACGGGAACGGTGCTCTTTTCCACGATGACCTTGTAGCCGTCAATGGAACGCGCGATCTCGCCAGCCACCGCGTCCACATACGACAGGTCGGCGTCGCCCAGGTCGGACTGCGGAGTGCCGACTGCGATAAACACGGCGTCCGCCTGTCTGGTGGCGGCGTGAAGGTCGGTCGTAAACTCAATGTTCCCGCGCCGGTGCCGCCCCAGCATTTCAGGGAGATATTCCTCGTGAATCGGAATACCGCCGTCCTTGAGGAGGCGAATCTTGTCCTCATCGTTGTCGACACAAATAATGCGGTGTCCCAATTCGGCAAAACAGGCGGCCGAAACCAGCCCTACGTATCCAGATCCGACAACTGCAATGACTAGCTGCTGCTTCATAACCCTACCTTTGATGATCGTTCGCGGGAAACCGGGGGGATGACTGTGAAGCGCGGAACGATACCGCGGCAATCCACAGAATGCCTGAATTGGGGCTCATAGTCGAGTAGGTTCATCCGCCCGATACCGCCCGCTGAACTGCCTTGCATATCCTGTCCTGGTCCTGAGTCGTTAAATAAGAGTGCATCGGAAGGCTCAGCACGCGGTTCGCGGCCCGCTCCGCCACAGGAAAGCTCCCTGCCTCGTATCCCAGACTGAGAAATGCCGGCTGAAGATGAGCCGGCACCGGATAATGAATGGCCGTCGGGATTTCCTCTTCGCGCAGAGCTTCCACGACGCGCTCGCGGTCTTCCACCTCGATGGTGTACTGGGCAAACACGCTGCGGTTTCCCTCTGCTATGCACGGGATTTGCTCTACATCCGCCAGTCGCTCACGGTAGCGGGCCGCGACCTGGGCCCGCAGAATCAACTCCTTTTCAAAAACCTCGAGCTTCGCCAGCAGCACCGCAGCCTGAATCGTATCGAGCCGGCCATTGAGGCCGAGGCGAACGTGCTCGTATCGCGTAGCCTGGCCATGGTTGCGGATCTGGAACATCGTTTGGGCAAGATCATCGTCGCTGGTAAAGCACGCTCCGCCGTCGCCATAGGCTCCCAGCGGCTTGGACGGAAAAAAGCTGGTGCAGCCAATCGCACTGAGGTTGCACGACTGGCGACTCTTGTAAGTTGCGCCGAAACTCTGCGCCGCGTCTTCGATCACCGGCAGAGCGCCGGCCGCTTGCTGAATCGCATCCATGTCCGCGCACTGGCCGTAGAGAGAAACCGGAATCACCGCGCGGGTGCGCTCCGAAATCGCGCTCGTCACTCGCGCCGGATCGAGGTTGTACGTCCTCGGATCGATTTCGACGAAAACGGGCCGCGCGCCGAGCAGCACAATCATCTCCACCGTCGCGATAAACGTAAATGGCGAGGTGATGACTTCGTCGCCGGGTCCAATTCCGAGCGCCATCAGCGCAATCAGCAGTGCATCGGTCCCGCTCGCGCAGGAAATGCAGTGGCGGGCGCCAGTTCTTCGTGCCAGTTCCGTCTCCAACTCATGGACTTCCGGGCCGAGTATGAACCGCCCATGCTCCAGCACGGCGTGGATTCTGGATTCCACACTGTCCTGGATCAGCCGGTACTGCGTTTTCAGATCGATAAATTCCATCAGCGCCGCTTTCAGCAGTGGACGATTTTGTCCGAATCGATTCCTTTAGTAGCGTTGCGCGTATCCACGATCAGTTTCGACTCGCGAACGATGCCCTCATAGTCGTAATCCGAATGGTCCGTCACAATCAGCACGACATCGTATTGCCCCAGGTCATCGAGCGGAGTGTTCTCCATATTCAGATCGTAATGGCGGCCCTGTCCTACATGGGCGAAGTAGGGATCGTTGTAGAAAACCTCGGCTCCGCGCTTGCGCAGCAGTTCGATGATGGTGAGCGCGGGCGACTCGCGCAGGTCGTCCACGTCTTTTTTGTAGGCCACGCCCAGCACCATGACTCTTGAGCCTTTGAGCGGCTTGCCATGCTCGTTCAACGCCGCCATGGTCTGCTCCAGCACGAAATACGGCATGTTGCTATTGACTTCGCCGGCCAGCTCAATGAAGCGGGTGTGAAAATCAAACTGCCGCGCCTTCCACGAAAGATAAAAGGGATCGATGGGAATGCAGTGGCCACCCAGCCCCGGGCCGGGGTAGAACGGCTGAAACCCGAAAGGCTTGGTTTTGGCCGCGTGAATTACTTCAAAGAGATCAATGTTCATCCGCAGGCAGAGTTGCTTGAGCTCGTTCACCAGAGCGATGTTCACGCAGCGGTAGATATTTTCAAGCAGCTTGGTCATCTCGGCCGCCGCCGCGGACGAAACCGGAACCGTTTGCCGGAATATGGTTCCGTATACCGCGCTGGCCAAATCCAGCGCCACGGGACCGCATCCGCCAATCACCTTGGGAATGTCGCGCCGCGCTACTGTCTCGTTGCCGGGGTCTTCGCGTTCGGGCGAAAACGCCACATAAAATCCGGGTGAGTTCATGTCGCGTGCTGCGCGCAGGCCGTGAAGGTTTCCTTCTTCCAGCAGCGGAACCACGACCTCCTCCGTCGTCCCCGGATAGGTCGTGCTCTCCAGCACAATCAATTGCCTGGAATGCACATGCGGAGCCATGGCGCGCAGCGTTCCGGTAATAAAGCTGAGGTCGGGTTCGTGGTGTTCGTTCAGCGGAGTAGGCACGCAGATGATCACCACATCCATTGCGGTGATTTCGCTGTAATCGGCCGTAGCGCGGAACCCATTTCGCTGCGCGCGCTCGACCTCCGCGGCAGGAATGCGCACGATGTAGGAGCCACCTGCGTTCAGCGTATCCACTTTGCCGCAGTCCACGTCAAAGCCCGTCACGGCAAAGCGTTCCTCGCTGAACAGCAGCGCGAGCGGCAGGCCCACATACCCCATTCCGACAATGCCAATGCGGGCTTTTCGATCCTCAATTCGAGCTTTCAGGGCTGCAATGGTCGAGGGCGAATCTGTCACGGAAAGTCTTTCGGTGGAGGGCATCGTAAACCGCGATTTTAGCATGTTGGCGGCGCATAAACGTTGCTTCCGTGGCGTCGGGAATGCACAGCGCAACCTTCTCGGCAGGCTCACATCTCAATTGGAAGAAGGAGAAAAAAGTTATGCCGGACTTCGTCACCGAAATGAAAAAAGAAATCACCATGAGCAGCAAAGAGGAGAACATTCGTTACGGCATCGGCGCAGCAGCGGCGGCTACTGCCATCTTCGCCCCTGTCAGCTATGTATGGAAGGGAGTGCTTGCCGCAATTGCAGCCGAAACCATCCTCACCGGAATTTATGGAGTCTCACCTTTCAGAAAACTCACTTAACTCCACCCGTAAGAAACTCAAAACAAACCCGTGAGCTACCCTCCTCTGCTTAGTGTTCATCTTAGCTGGAGAGGTAACGTTCCGCATGAACGAAGACCGGCCCTTGCTCATCCAGTTGGATCCTCGTGGACAGCACTTCCATATAAGCCAGGGCCGCACCGTTCTGATCACCTCCCTCGAAGGAGCCATTCAGGTCCAAGCGCTGGAGGGGTTGTGGGTGCTGGAAACGCGCCTGCTCTCGAGCTACGCGTGGGAAGTGTACGGCAAAGCGCCAACGCTGAGTGTACTCTCGGCCACAAGGCAGAACAGATCCCTCGGCTATTACGTCTTTGCGCCACGGGAATGCCGCCGGCGGAAAGTTCCCGGCTGTGACCCTGCGCAGAATTCCGTCGAACTGAAGATCGACCGTGAGGTAGGCGAAGGGCTCATTGAAAAAGTGACTGCCGTTAACCACACGCTGCTTGAAACCAACTTTGTGCTCAGTTTGAGGGTCGGCGCAGATTTTGTCGCTCCCGCAGAGGCCACCGGAAAGCGGAAGCAAAGAGGCGTTATCACCAAAGCCTGGCACGCGGAGCGTGATCGCTGCTCGCTGGAATTCAATTACAAGGCCAGCCACCACTTTTCGCATCAGGGAGATTCCGGCAGAGCCGAATTCAATCGCGGCATCCGTCTGGAAGTGACAAATGACCAGCAGCCGCCAAGATTCAGCGGCGTGCGTCTGCGCTTCCAGATCACTCTGAAGCCGCGCGAGGAGTGGCACGCCACACTCGCCTGGACAGCACTGGTGAGCGAGCGGGAACTGCCCCCGCCAAATGATGAGCGGGAGCAAAAGCGTGCCGCCTTTCTGAGCAATTGCGCCTCGTATGAGGCCCCGGCAGACCGATCGATTGCGCCGGTTGTCCTGCGCACCATTCGCCAGGCCGCGGACGATCTCGCCGCGTTGCGCCTGTACGACCTCGATAGCAAAGATGCGCTGGGAGAGCGCTGGGTTCCGGCGGGCGGAATCCCGATGTACGTAGGCCTCTTTGCGCGGGACGTGCTGTTCTCCTCCTGCCAGGCGGCCACCGCCAGCACGGATATGCTTCGAGGCTCGCTCGCTGAACTGGCTAAGCATCTCGGTACGCGCACAGACAACTGGCGCGACGAGCAGCCCGGCCGCATAATTCACGAGATTCATTCGCATCCACTGGCCGAACTCAATTACACGCCGCACGGCCGGTATTTCGGAGGAGTAACCGGCTCGATTTTTTATGGCTTTGCCGTTGCCGATCTGTGGCGCTGGACAGGAAACAAGGAGATTGTGGCTCCCTTCATTGAGCCCGCGCTGCGCGCACTTGCCTGGGCCGATCAGCACAGCCGCGACAAGAGCGGCTTCTACAAATATCAGACGCGATCAGAGCAGGGTGAAAAAAATCAGGGCTGGAAGGATTCTGATGATGCAATCGTTTATCCCGACGGCTCTCAGGTTTCGGATTCGTTGGGAACCTGCGAGATGCAGGGTTGTGTTTACGCCACCAAACGCTCACTGTCGCATCTGCTGTGGGCCATGGGAGACAAGCAGAGGTCCCGGGGGCTGGCCAATGAAGCGGAGGAATTGAAACAACGCTTCAATGAAATGTTCTGGATGCCCGAGGCAGGATTCATGGCTATGGGAATTGACTCGAATGACCGCCCCATCCGCAGCATTGCCTCCGGCCCCGGGCATTGTCTCCGTTATGGAATCATCGACGACCGCTACCGCGAAGCCGTAGCACGACGGCTGATGGCCGGCGACCTGTTCTCAGGATGGGGCGTGCGAACGCTCAGCTCAGAGCATCCGTCCTACAATCCGTTTTCTTATCACTGCGGCTCAGTGTGGCCGGTGGAAAACGGTGAGCTAGTGATGGCGCTCGCCAGGTGCGGCCTGTGGGAGGAAGCGCAAAGGCTGGCGCGGGGCATCTTCGACGCGGCTGCGCTGTTTCGCTATTGCCGATTGCCCGAAGTGTTCTCCGGACATCCACGTGATGATGCGCATCCCTTTCCGGCGCTCTATCCAAGGACGAATTCGCCGCAGGCGTGGTCCGCCTCTGCGCCATTTCTCATTATGGAAGCCTTGCTCGGCATTCAAGCTTATGCGCCCCTTCAGTTGCTGCTGATTGATCCGCATCTGCCCGACTGGCTTCCTAAAATTACCCTCCACAATCTACAGGTGGGCCAAGCCAGGATCTCCATTCAGTTTTCGCGCAAAGCGTCCGGTAAAACCGATTTCAAGATTCTCGATACACATGGCGATCTCCGCGTGCTGCGCCATGCAGACCCATGGTCGCTGATCGAACAGCCCGGCAAGGAACTCCACGCAGCACTGGCCGAACTGAAAAAAACGGCCTGACGAGACGTTCCTGCCTTGTTCGCCGCTCCAGTACAATAAGAGACATCGCGTCAACCGTGCGAAAGTGGCGGAATTGGCAGACGCACCAGACTTAGGATCTGGCGGGGAAACCCGTGGGGGTTCAAGTCCCCCCTTTCGCACCAAAATCTTTCAGACGGCCTGCATGCCTCGGCTTGCGATACTCTGACAACATCATGACAGCGGCACACCCTCAACCCAAACTTCAGATCACCAAGTCATCCGACTATCGCGAAAACTATGCCAACAGCGTTCAGGTGCGCGTCAGCGTGTGGGATTTTTTCCTGAACTTCGGCATTGCGCATCAGGACACGCCCGATCAGGTCACAGTGGAAAATAGCCACGGCATTTACCTCAGTCCGCAGCAGGCCAAGGCTCTCTGGAACATGCTGGGCCAGAATCTTGCCCAGTACGAGCAGGCCTTCGGTGCGATTGCACTCGAACCGCACGGCCCCGCTATCCCCATGCCGAATGGCCCGGTCCATTAATTCGCGGATTTCATGCTGAAACCAGTCCAGCGCGGCGTTGCTGCTCGCCGCCGCCCCCGCCCTCAATCTTTCTGGAGCGCCCCGCCCGAGTGGGCGCTTTTTCTGTTCGCGTTTGTCGCCGTTTTCCTAAGCCATTGGCCGTTGCTGCGGCTTCCCTACTATTGGGACGAAGCCGGTTATTACATCCCCGCGGCGTTCGACTTCTTCCGCACTGGCTCTCTGATTCCCTTCACCACCCTCTCGAACGCGCACCCGCCCCTACCCTCTATTTACCTCGCAGCCTGGTGGAAGCTCTTCGGATTCGCTCCGTTTATCACGCGAACGGCCATGTGTGCCGTCGCCGCTCTCGCGCTTGTTGCAGTGTGGCGCATCGCGCTCACTGTCTCGCAGCGACGCTCGGTTGCGGCGGCAACGGTGGTGCTAACGGGCATTTATCCCATCTTCTTTGCGCAGAGCTCGCTCGCCCATGCGGACATGTTCGCGGCGGCGGCCACGCTCTGGGCCTTGGTTTTCTTTTTTGATGAACAACTCTGGTGGGCAGTCGTCTGCTTCTCGCTCGCCGCGCTCTGCAAAGAGACCGCCATCGTTACGCCGCTCGCGCTCGCTGCATGGCAGGTCTGGCTCGCCGTTCGCCGGCGATCGTCCGCACCACTGCGAAACGCGCTCCTGCTGGGGATTCCAGTGGTTCCGCTGGCTGCGTGGTATCTCTACCATTGGCGTCGAACGGGTTTTATCTTCGGAAATCCGCAGTACCTTCGTTACAACGCAACCGCCACTCTGTCTCCACTCCGAGTCGTAATTGCATTTCTGCACCGCGCATTCCAACTCACCCTGCACATGGACCTTTTCGTGCTGGTGCTGCTGGCAATCGCCGCGCTCCTTCTCGACCCAGCTTCCAACCAGGACGGTTCCGCTCGGCCGGCAATTCGGAACGACTGCCGCACGGTGATGCTCGTCGTGATTTTCGCGAATGCCGGGTTCTTCTCAGTGCTCGGAGGCGCACTCCTCACCCGCTATCTTCTGCCGCTCTATCCGCTTGTCATTCTGCTTTGCGTGTACGCGCTGCATCGTCGGCTGCGCAGATGGACATGGTTTGTTGCCTTCGCTGCCCTCGCTTTTATCTGTGCGTTGTTTGTGAATCCGCCCTACCGCTTCGCCCCCGAAGACAACCTGGCCTGGAGCGACATGGTTCGCCTGCAGCAGGATGCGATTGCACAAATTGAAAACCGCTACCCTGGTGAAACGGTTCTTACCGCATGGCCGGCTTCCGATGAGCTTACCAAGCCGGAGCTTGGCTATGTGTCCCGTCCGGTTCCTGTCACACCAATCGACAATTTCTCTTTTGAGCAGATTCGCAATGCGGCACAATCCCGCCAGTCCTACAGCGTGGCGCTGATCTTTTCCACCAAATACAATCCGCCGCGCCGCCTGAGCCTGGGACGGATCAACCAGAAGCTCGACGCGCGTTTTTTCGGTTTTCACCGCGACCTTGATCCAGCATTTGTGGCGCGCCTTCTCGGCGGACGCGTGGTGTGGAGCGAGGAACGCAAGGGGCAATGGGCGGCCGTTCTGCACTTTGATGGTCCGGCCGAAGCGCGCCTGCAACTACCCTGAACCCTACCCCTCCATTGCGCGCCAACTATAATCCATTCTGTGCAGTGGATGTCCCGAGTTCGACGCTTTCTTCCGGCCTTTTTTTTGCTTCTCATCGCGCTGCCCGCATATTCCGGGACGCAGGAGGCCACCGCCGAGCCCGCTGCTGAAATGCCGCCGCGAGGCCGTCTGCTCCTGGTTCTGCCGTTTGAAAACCACACCGGTCAGCCCAACCTGGACTGGATCGGGGACGGCGCGGCCGATATGTTCAACCGCCGTCTTGACGCCGCCGGTTTTCTCACCATCGATCGTGACGATCGCCTCTACGCGCTCGATCGGCTGGGCCTGCCCGTGGATTTTCACCCTTCGCGCGCCACCACGATCCGCATTGCGCAATTGCTCGACGCCGATTCGGTGATCATCGGCTCCTACACTTTGACCGGCGATCAGCTCACCACTACCGCCAGAATTCTCGATCTGCACAAGCTCGTTCTCAGCTCCCCTGTCGAACAGAATTCCAACCTCAACAATCTGCTGGACACGCTGAACGCCCTAGCCTGGAAAGTCGCCCGCACCCTCGACCCAACCTACAGCGTCGCCGAGCAGACCTTTCTAGCTGCCGACGGACCACTTCATCCCGGTGCGTTTGAGGACTACATTCGAGGCATGACCGCGGAAGCTCCCGCCGATCGCATTCCCCGCCTCAAGGAGGCCGTCCGGCTCAACCCCGGATTCGCTCCGGCAAAGCTGGCTCTTGGCAAAGCGTACTTCGCAAATCAGGAGTACGACTACGCCGCTGCCGCGTTTGGGCAAATGCCGACCGACGCTCCGAACGCGCTCGAAGCTGACTTCGACCGCGGCCTGTCCCTCTTCTACACCGCACATTACATGCTCGCTGAAGACGCATTCGCCTTCGTCGCAACCGAACTTCCTCTCGCCGAAGTGCTGAACAATGAAGGCGTGGCCGCCAGCCGCCGTGGTCGCGACGGCTCCGCACTTTTTCAGCGAGCCATCGCCGCTGATCCGCGCGACGAAGATTACCACTTCAATCTCGCCCTCTCGCTCCGCAAGAAAAAAGATTTCGCCGGAGCTACCCGCGAAATCGAAGCCGCGCTAAAGCTCCGGCCGTCCGATGGCGACGCACAAACCGTCGCTAAATCCCTGAAAGATCCCCAGCCGTCATCGGGGACGGCCGCTCCGGCCTCATCCGCCGGTGACGACAGCCTGCCTCTCGAACGCATCAAGCGCAACTACAACGAAACCGAGTTTCGCCAGGCCGCTTTTGAGATGGAACAGCTTCAGACCGTCCGCCTCGCCGCTTTGCCCCCAGGCGAACGCGCCGAAAAGCTGGTGAAAGATGGAGACCAGTTCCTTAACCGCGGCCTCATTCTTGAAGCTGAGCGCGAGTACCAGGCCGCTCTCAAGGCGAATCCGACTTCCGCCGCCGCCCACGCCGGCCTGGCGCAGGTCCGGGAGCACAGCCTGGACCAGCAGGCGGCGCGCGCCGAGGCGCAGCAGTCGCTGAGGTTGGCCGCAAATGTCCCCGCGTATCTTGTGCTGGCCCGCATAGATTTAAAGTCCAATCAACTCCCCGCAGCCGCGACTGAGGTGAGCGCCGCGCTGCGCATGGATCCCGGCAACGCTGGCGCACAGGACATCAAGAAGGCTCTCGAAGCAAAAGGACAGCAGGTGCCATGAGCAGCTTCTCCGAATGGTTCACTCGAATTCTGCTCACCTCAATCGTGTGCGGGCTCCTTGCTACGCTCTTTTCGGCAAACGCAGGACTCGGCCAAAGCTCCGCTGCCCCGCCTGAAGTCGTTGTCCTTCACCTTGACGACACCATCCAGCCGGTGAGCCAGCAGTATCTGGAGCGCGGCATTGCACAGGCCGCTCACGACCATGCCGCGGCCCTGCTGGTTGACCTGAATACCCCCGGGGGGTTGCTGAATTCAACGCGCTCGATGGTCAGCAAAATGCTGGCCTCGCAGGTTCCCGTCATTGTTTACGTCGCTCCCTCCGGAAGCCGTGCCGGTTCCGCCGGCTTCTTTCTGCTCGAGGCCGCCGATATCGCGGCAATGGCTCCCGGCACGAATGCCGGAGCGTCGCACCCGGTCATCGAAGGCGCCAAACTCGGCCCCATCATGAAGCAAAAGCTTGAGAACGACACCACGGCATTTCTCCGCTCCTTCGTCTCGCGCCGAGGCCGCAACGTGGATGCCGCGCAGGACGCCGTGCTGCACTCGAAGTCCTACACCGAACGCGAAGCGCTGCAACTTCACCTCATCGACATCATCTCGCCCAGCGACCGTGCGCTTCTCGACTCCCTCGACGGGCGAACCATCACCCGCTTCAACGGCGCAACTCAGGTCCTCCACACCCGCAACGCCAAACTCGTTTACTCCGAACCCACCCTGCGCGAGCGCATCCTCGACCGCATGATGGACCCTGATCTCGCCATCCTCATCCTGGTCATCGGCGGGCTGCTCATTTATCTGGAATTTCACGCGCCGGGAACCATTATTCCCGGAGCTCTCGGCACTGTGCTGGTGCTGGTGTCCGTCTTCTCGCTCAATCTGCTGCCCATCAACTATGTTGCAGCCGTGCTCATCATCGCCGCGTTCGTGCTCATGATGCTGGAAGCAAAATTCCCCAGCCACGGCATTCTCGCGGCCGCCGGAGTCGTCGCCCTCATCTTTGGAACCCTCACCCTGGTCGAAGGCCCCATTCCCCAACTTCGCGTCCACATCGCCACCGCCGTCGCCTGCGGTATCGCCTTCGGCGGAATCACCACCTTCCTCGCCCGCCTCGCTTTGCGCGCCCAGCTCAACAAGTCGATCACCGGCCCTGAGGCGCTCCTGGGCGTCATCGGATTGGCGCAGCAGCCCATCGCTCCACGCGGCCAGATCCTGGTGCGCGGCGAGCTCTGGCAGGCCGAATCCGACAGCCCGATCCCGGCCGGGGACGCCGTGCGCGTGCGCGCCGTTCGCGGCCTCACGCTGTTGGTCGAGCGGGTTCCCGCAACCACCGCCGCGCCCAATTAGCAGCGGCCTTGCCCACGCCAATACGATACAATCGCAGCTTGTGAGGCGCGTTTCCACATGATTCCTGTATGGATTGTCATTGCAGTCATCGTTCTCTATCTCCTCAACTCCATCAAGATTCTTCGCGAGTATGAGCGCGGAGTCATCTTCCGCCTCGGACGCGCCCTGCCGCAGCCCAAAGGCCCCGGCATCATTCTGGTTTTCCGACCGATTGACCAGATCGTTCGTGTCTCCCTGCGCCAGGATGTTCTCGAAGTTCCTCCGCAGGATGTGATCACCCGCGACAACGTTACGGTGAAGGTCAACGCCGTCATCACGCTCCGCGTTCTCGACCCCACCCGCGCCGTCATCGAAGTCGCCAACTACGTCTATCAGACCTCGCAGTTCGCTCAGACCACGCTCCGCTCCGTGCTCGGCGAAGTCGAGCTGGACGGCCTGCTCTCGCATCGCGACGCCCTCAACCAGCGCATCCAGACCATCATTGACGAGCGCACCGAGCCCTGGGGCGTGAAGGTTGTCAGCGTCGAAGTCAAGCAGGTGGATTTGCCCGAATCCATGCTGCGCGCCATGGCCAAACAGGCCGAGGCCGAGCGCGAAAAGCGCTCCAAAATCATCAATGCCGAAGGTGAATACGCAGCCGCCCAGCGCCTGGTCGAGGCCGCCCATTTGCTTGCGCAGGAGCCCCTCACCATGCAGTTGCGCTACCTCCAGACCCTCACCGACATCGGGACCGAAAAGAACACCACCGTCATCTTTCCGCTGCCCGTCGAGCTGATTTCGCTGCTCGGAAAGTTTGTCCCTGGCCTCTACCCCAATCCCATTGTTGAACCACCAAAGAAACCAGAATGAAACGTTACGACGAATCCGACGACCCGAAGCATTCCGACACTGAAATCACCCTCGGAATCAAGTCCATCCTGGGCATCTTCTTCGCTCTCGCCCTTATCTGTGGAGTCTTCTTCGGATTCGGTTATTCGCTCGGGCGCGGCAACGGCCCGAAGGCATCAACCCCGCAATCCGCGCAGCATTCAGCCGCAATTCCCGCTGCCCCCACTCCGGACATCAAGACCGTAGTCGAATCAGCTTCCGGCTCCCAGACCAAGCCTGCCGCGGGTGAGCCCGTTCCACCGTCGCTGAATGCCGCAGCCACCACGGCCTCCGCGATCCCAGCACAGACCTTGCCCGCGACTCAGCCCACATCGGCCGCCGCACCTCCACAGGCCATCCCCGCCGCCTACTCACTTCCGGCAAAGACTTCGCCTGCCGCCTCCGCAAGCATAATGGTGCAGATTGCCGCCGTCGCCCACCGTCAGGATGCCGATGTGCTCGTCACGGCGCTGGGGCAGCGCGGCTATCAGGCTTCCGTGCGCACCGAGCCCGGCGATCAGTTGCTCCACGTGCAGATCGGCCCCTTCGCCACGCGCAACCAGGCCAAGGCCATGCAGGCAAGATTGCTCAACGACGGCTATAACGCCATCCTAAAGTAACAGGCGCTCGCGCAGTTTTGCGGTCGCCGCGAAATGTCGGGTGGCCCATTCAAGCGCAGCTTGAGTGGGGGCAAGCGGCACAACCGTACCGGTGTGCCGGCCATCCAAAGGGACGTTAGCCTGATGCCAGATGAGAAGCCTAAATCTGCCTCCGACAGCGCATGGGGAGACCGCGTTCGCGCACTTCGCAACGTCCCCGCCGTGCTCCGTATTCTGTGGGAATCCGGCCATGCAGTTGTTGCCTGGGGATTGATCCTCCGTGTAATCGTCCCTGCGCTTGGCCTTCTGATCGCTATCGTAGCCGCCAGGATCGTTACCGGTGTCGCACGCGCGCTTCAGCATCAACCACAATTCCCTCATTTCTGGTGGTTGGTCGGGGCCGAGGTTGGCCTGGCGCTGCTCCTGGGAATCTTCAGCCGCGCCACCGACTACACCGACCAGATGCTCGCCGACCGCTATACCTACTACGTCAGCGTGCGCGTCATGCAGCAGGCGGCGCAACTGGACCTCACCACTTACGAGAATCCTGAATTCTACGACCGCCTCGAACGCGCCCGCGTTCAGGCCACCGACCGCCTCGCGCTCATTCAGCAGATGGGTCGCCTCTTCCAGCAGATCATACTCACAATTCAATGGAGCGCTGTCCTCATCTACCGCTCACCGCTGATGATCATTCCGCTGATCGCCGGTGTGCTGCCGTCGTTCTTCGGAGAAACCCACTTCGCCTTTCTCGGCTACGCGAAAAATTTCGGGCAAACCCCGGCGAAGCGCGAAATGGATTATCTGCGCCAGGTCGGCGGCAGTAAGGAGGCCGCAAAAGAACTCAAGCTCTTCAACCTCAGCGAATACCTCACGAACCGCTTCAAGTCGCTTTCAAAAAAAATCTACGATCAGGATGTCGCGTTCAACCGCCGCAAACTGCTCTGGGGCGGGCTGCTCTCGCTTATCAGCACCTGCGGTTACTACGGCGCATACGTTTTTGCCATTTACGAAGCGCTCACCGGGCATTATCCAACCATCGGCGCATTCACACTGGTCACAGTGGCCATCCAACAGGCCCAGTCGAATTTTCAGCAGGCTTTCTCCACTGCTTCCGGCATCGCCGACCAGGCGCTGTTCCTCACCGACCTCATCGCGTTCTTTGACATGAAGCCGACGGTGCAATCCAAGCCCGACGCACTGCCCGCGCCGCGCCCCATCGTTAAAGGCTTCGAGTTTCGCAACGTCTCCTTTGCCTATCCGGGAACCACGCGCCGCATCCTCAAGGACTTTAATTTCACGCTTCGTGTTGGCGAGCGCATTGCGCTGATCGGCGAAAACGGCCAGGGAAAAACCACTGTCGTAAAGCTGATCACTCGCCTGTACGACCCCACCGAGGGCCAGATACTTCTCGATGGCGTGGACCTGCGCGACTACGATCTCGAGGATCTCCATCAGGAAATTGGCGTGATCTTTCAGGACTTCATGCGCTATGAAATGACCGCGCGCGAAAATATCGCCATCGGACGCGTCGAGCTTCCGCATACCGAGCAGGAAATTGAAGCCGCCGCCCACAAGAGCCTGGCGGAAGGCGTCATTCAAAAGTTGTCCGGCCGCTATGACCAGATGCTCGGCCGTCGCTTTGAAGGAGGCGTGGATCTCTCCGGCGGCGAATGGCAAAAGATTGCCCTGGCCCGCGCCTACCTGCGCGATGCGCAACTGCTCATCCTCGACGAGCCCACTGCCGCACTCGACGCAAAAAGCGAACTGGAAGTCTTCCAGCGCTTCGCCGAATTAACCGAAGGAAAAATGGCGCTGCTCATTTCGCATCGCTTCTCCACCGTGCGCATGGCGGATCGCATCGTGGTTCTTGAAGGCGGCCGCCTCGTCGAAGAAGGCACGCACCAGCAACTCATCGCTCTCGGCGGCCGCTACGCGGAAATGTTTGAAATGCAGGCTGCAAGTTACCGTTGAGAATCGAAGACCTGCTCACAGGTGATTTTTGTATCAAGGCACGGCTTTAGCCGTGCCGAAAACAATCAAAGGACAAGGGGCTTTAGCCCCTGAGGACGAAATTCAATAACGTTCATGGCTTTCCAGGTTCCAGAAATCGATCAGAGTATCTTCGACGAAGCCGGCATTCAGCCCGAGCATCTGCGAGCCCATGCCCTGGCCGATTCCGCCGCATGGATCGTCAACAGACATCCGCATGAGTCTTTTATATTTCCAGATCGCATTCAGAAATCGCAGATAGAGCTGGACGCGCTCCAGGCACAGCTTGAAGGCATTACCTCCGCCAGCCCAATTCCCCTGCACGAGCTGCGCGAAAATCCCCGCCTTCTGCAATCCGCAGTCGTTGAAGTTGAAGCTCTGCACCGCGTGCTTCCCACGCTGCCGCGCATCGGTCGCGAACCGCGCGTCGCGGTGCTTGCCCGCGCATATCTGGAAGCTGCGCACTTCATCTGGAACGGCTCGGCGCTGCGCATTTATGTGGACGCGGCGCAGCAGAAAGACCCGCTCGAATTACAGGAACTCTGGGCACTTCCATCCATCATTAAATTCGAACTTCTGGAATCGATCCTGCACCAGGCCCGTGCCATGCTGCACGCGCCGGATTCCCCGGAAGCCGCGCCCGCAACCCTGCTCAGCACCCGCATCAAAAGCCTGCGCGATCTGAATAATGCCGACTGGCCTTCACTCATGGAGCCGCTTGTCGTTTTCGAATCGATCCTGCGGCAGGACCCGGCGCATGCGTACCCCCGCATGGACTTCGACAGCCGCGAGCAGTACCGCAGGCGCATTGCCGAGATCGCCCGTCACTCCACCTGCTCAGAGACTCAGGTTGCGTCGTTTGCTCTCGATCTTGCGCGCCAGGCCCAGCGCTCTGACTTTGCGGATTCACGGCTCTATCAGCGCCACGCGCACGTCGGCTATTATCTCGTTGACCACGGCTTTCACGCGCTCTCAGCCAGGATCGGCTATCGCCCCCGCTTCATCGACCGCATCCGCGCATTCCTGCGCCGCAATGCGGACGACTCCTACATCGGCAGCATTGAAGTCCTTTCCGTTCTGCTCATCGCCGCCATTCTGGTGCCGCTCATCCCCAACCATTCCATTATCGGCGGCCTCACCTTCGCGTTCATTCTTCTCATTCTGCCGGCCACGCAGGCCGCGGTGGATTTCGTCAACAACACCATCACAGCCATCTTCAAGCCCACCGCGCTGCCCAAACTCGACTTCAGCAAAGGAATTCCCGCCGAATACACCACTCTGGTTGCAGTTCCCACCCTGCTGCTCAATGAAAAGCAGTTGCATGAACTGATTGATGAACTGGAGATGCGCTTCCTCGCCAACCCCGACCCCAATCTTCACTTTGCGCTGCTTACAGACCTGCCCGACTCCACCACAAAGCCCCGCGAAAACGATACCGACCCGCTCGTCGATCTCGCCGTCGCTCTCATTGATGATCTCAACCTGCGCTATCCGGCGTCGCCCAAGCGCGGGTCCTTCTTCCTGCTGCACCGGCACCGCGTTTTCAACGCGCGGCAGGGCGTCTGGATGGGATGGGAGCGCAAGCGCGGCAAGCTTCTCGATCTCAACAAATATCTACGCGGAGAGTTCGACGCCTTTCCCGTCAAGGCCGGCAACATCGCTCTGCTGCCCCGCGTGCAATACATCATCACCCTTGATTCCGACACGCAGTTGCCGCGCGGAACCGCCGCTGCCATGGTCGGCGCCATGGCACACCCGCTCAACCGCGCCATCATCGATCCGACCCGCCGCATCGTCACCGCCGGGTACGGAATCCTTCAGCCGCGCGTCGGCGTCAGCGTCCATTCGGCAACTCGTTCGCGCCTCGCCGCCCTCTATTCCGGAGAAATCGGCCTCGACATCTACACCCGCGCCATTTCCGACGTGTATCAGGACCTTTACGG
>JBOGMA010000372.1:0-4166 GCA_050746465.1 Acidobacteriaceae bacterium | reverse complement strand
GATCGCAAGTGCAGCCCGCAAGAACGAGCTTCCCGTCGATCAGCATCCGGTAATCTGCTCTGTCTTTGGGCATGATTCAGAAGTCCGGCCAACTCCTGCTCCCAGTCTGCGCATGTCTACCAGAGGCGTAGCAATGGTGCCCTCAATTCCGAATCTTCGGTCGATAGTGAACGACGATGGCGCTGTGATACTCGACATCGAGCATGACTCGATCTCTACGCTGAATCCCACTGGCGCGTACGTGTGGCAGGGATTGCAACGTGGAGAGTCACTCGAGACCATCATTGCGAATCTCGCGCGTGAAACCGGCGAAGAACCTCTTTTGATCGAGCGCGATGTGTGCGAGTTCATCCAGACGCTCAAACAGCAGCGCCTTTTTCCGCGCTGACACTGAGATCGCTATGCCAGCACCGCAAGTCACTGCCGAAACGATGGAATATCTGCTGGTACTCGTGTTGCCGGAGCCGCGCAAGGTGTTGGCAATCAGTGATGCCGATGCCTATCGCCTTCCCACTGTCAGCATCCCGCAATGGACGCGGCCGGCAGAGCAGTTGCAAAAGACGATCCGGACGGTGTGGAGGGTGCATGCCGTTATTCTTGAATTCCTTCATGGTACGCCGCTTTGCGTGGTTGCCGAGGTTCTTATCTCCGCTGAGTCAATCGGGCTCGATCCGGTGGCACTACATCAACTTCACACCTCTGAAATCTCAGAAGGGCAGCAGGCGCAGATCGCATCAATGCTCGCCGGGAAGAGGTGTACAAATAGCCCTTTTTCGAAGATTGGCTGGATTGATGAGGCCATTACCTGGCTCGAATCGGAAACAGGAAAAAAGCTCTCATCGAAGAAGGACATTGAGCAGTTCAACGCGGGCGGTGCATTTGCGCTTGTGCGGTTCCGCATAGAGAACGATCGCGACTACTGGTTAAAGGCAACAGGACATCCGAATGCGCACGAGTTTCCGATCACGATGCTCCTGTCCAGATTGTGCGGGGATTATCTTCCCGAACTCATCTCTTCCAAACCCGCCTGGAATGCCTGGCTGACGCTGGGAGGGGGGACCAGTGCGGCGGAGATCCCGGAGACCCCCTTTGAAACCTTCACTCTACTTGAAGGCGCTGTGCAGTGCATGGCCAGGCTCCAGATGCAGACGCAGGGGCACACCCTGGATCTGCTGGGCGCAGGGGCTTTCGACCAGAGTGTGTGGGTCTTCCAGACGCATATCGCCGAGATATTCAATTACCTCGACGAGGTCATAAACCTACAGATATCGACCAAAGCACCTCGACTTGAGAAGAAGCGCATACACGATAGTCGACTCGAACTCGGGCCGCAGATGAAGAACCGTGACTTCACGAGGGCTGATCGTAATCGTCACTACCCGCGCAGGGACCGGCGTCTCGGCTGCGGCAAAACATAGCGAACTCAGAAATACAAATGGAATGAACCAACGAATTCTCATGGGATGGACCTCCTTAACTTGCGCAGGATGTACAGCCGTCGGACCGCCTCGACGTAGGCGATGACATCTGGATTGTGGTAGTTCAGCTGCTGTCTTCCGACCTCGCGATCCCCGGCGTAGTAGGCTGCGGCCACGAGGCGGAGATCGCCATGGAACTCCCACATCAGCGACGTCACGTAGCGTGTGCCTGCCGCTATGTTCTGCTCGACATCGAAAGGACGAAACGCTCCGAATCGTTTGGCGGTCTGTGGCATGAGTTGCATCAATCCCATCGCTCCCTTGTTCGAAACCGCGCGAGGATTCCAGCGTGACTCCACATCGATCAATGCACTAATAAGCTCGGGAGGCACACCATAGTGAACGGCGTACTGGTGCACATAATCGGCCGCGGGGCGCGGATCGGTCTGCCCAGAGGCGATCGTGGTGACGATCAGCAGAACCGGTAGTAGCAATTTCTTCACAGGATTGACCCTCCACGATGTGCGACAGCTTCCGCGAAGCGTGCCCCATCATCGAGCAAGCTCTTAAACCCCTCGCGCAAAAGTAGATGTCTCCGGTCCTTCTCCGTCTTGGCAAGAAACGGGAGCAGCACATCCCGAAGCTCCGGAGTCACGTGACTGGCGCCAAGCAGTTGCAGAGCGTTGGCGAAGTCGATCATCTCCGAAACCGACGGCGGCTTTTCGAGCGAGTAGTTGCGGAACGAAAGCGCAATGCCGGCCATCTCGCGGTGGAAGGTGTCATCCGCCTTCGGCGTCCGGCTGGCGATAATCTCTGCTTCGCGTTCTGGCGCCGGATGCTCAATGCGCAGATATAGGCTGCGCCGTCGAATGGGATCTCCCAGCCGCCGCTCTTCATTGCTCGTGAGAACCACAATGGGAATGCTCTTCGCCATGACCGTTCCGAACTCCGGGATCGAGAGAGTCCAGGCAGACAGGATTTCCAGGAGCATCGCTTCGAAACCCTCATCCACCTTGTCTAATTCATCGATTAGCAGAACGCACGGTCGTTCGCATTCGAGTGCCCGCATGAGCGGGCCGGGACGGAAGAAATCACGACCCTTGAGGTTCATCTGTACGCTCCGCCAGTCCTCAGGCTGTCCTTTGGAGAACTCCATGTAGAGCCGCTGCAGGCCCTCGTCGAACCTCCCGATTGCCTTGTCTTCCGTGACTCCGCGGTAACACTGCAGCCGTTCAACGTGAGTCTGGGCGGCCGCAGCAACCGAGAGAGCTAATTGCGTTTTTCCGCTACCTGCCGGTCCTTCGAGTAACAGCGGCTTCTGTAGCTTCGCTGCGAGGAAGACCACCTGGGTCATCACCGGATCGATGAAGTAGCCGGTCGCCTCCAGTTTGACTGCGAGTTCGGCGATCGAATCAAACATGGCACCCACCTCGCGATTCAATCGGTATGGGTGCAATGGTGGGGTCCCGTGCCGGGTCTAGCAGCCCGAAAGGCCGGCCCACATTCGAGACCGCTTGCACGCAGACACTCGCCCGGGATATGAGCTCTAACATGGCCGACACCACCGATAGACTTCGAGCCCAAATCTCGCAAGACCGTGCCGTCCAGACAGAACCGCCATAGTACATGCCGATGAATCCATCCAGAACCGTCAGTGGGATAATGATCACGAGTTGCGCGTTCTTCGTAGCCACGGAACCTCCCAGGCGTAGACAGGGTGGGACGGCTTGAAAACTCGGTCAAATTTGCCGCTCTTGCTTGGCGCGTTGAAGCGGCTTTGAGCGGGACCGGTGCCTCGAGCTGACCGAGCGGGGCTCCACATCCGGGGCGCTTGATCGGGCTTTCAACCAAGCCGCGAAGTCATGGGGATCGAACCGAACCGAATTGGCGATCCTCAGTGACGGGATCTCCCCGGTCGCAGCCATCTTATAGATTTGCTTCGCAGAGAGGTCCAGAATTTGGGCAATATCGTTCGCCCTCAGCGCTCCCCGCTTCTGCTCAAGGATCTGCTCGATAAGCATTCGCTCCTCCTTTTCGCCATGCCAGAGATCAAAAGGATGGCGAAATTACCATCTGTCGAATTAGGATTTGGGTCAATTTTCAACAACGTGCATCCTTGCCGACGGAGAGGCGCTTGCGTTGTCCGTTCTCGCGCCATTCGAGATAGTAGGAGCCTTCGGGATGCTTTTCCTGGTTGCCGTTTACAATGACCCAGTCGGACTTAATCCGCCCGCTGCTGTTGACGACAACGGGGCAGTAACGGTTCCCGAATGAAGTTTCGATGCGCTTGGTGACGTTGACTTCCATGGTGATCTCCTGGCCAAAGCGGTATCACCCCAGGTATCACCCTTCGGAGATTGAGTCCAATCTGTTGATATAAAATTGCTTCTTGGAAAAGGGCGATAGGGTTCGAATCCCTCCGCCCCGACCAGTCCAAATTATCAGCGACATTCTCATTGAGATATGAAAAGGCCGCCCGGCAACGGGGCGGCCTTTTCGTTAGGGAGAATAGTTCCAACGGAGGCAAAGCCATCAGAACTTTCTGGCGAAATACTATGGTTGAGGGCGGAGGGTGTCAAGGCAAAATACTCGAACTTTTAAACGTCTTATTTTCAGATACATAGAAATCTGGAAAAACAACAATCTTTGCCAATTATTCGCCTGGACTTAAGTCGTTGACGCCGTGGAAAACAATGCAATCAGTTTGTAGTCATCAACTTAGCTCGAATGATGCACCATGGCTAAGGC
>JBOGMA010000371.1:0-2231 GCA_050746465.1 Acidobacteriaceae bacterium | reverse complement strand
TGCGTGAATGCCCATGGCGTGGCGAAATATGTGCTGAGCCGGGCGGTTCACAAGGCCGGATACAAGGTGGTGTTCACCGGGGAAGGTTCCGACGAGATTCTTGCCGGGTATCCGCATTTTCGCCGTGACATGTTGCTTTACAGCCGCAACGGCCAGAATGCGGAGGAAGTAGCTGCGCTGCTCGCAAATCTTGAGAAGAGCAATCCCGTATCGCGCGGGCTGCTGATGCCTGACGGGGATGGGCGGCCGCTGGAAAATGTGCGCCGGCTGCTGGGGTTTGTCCCGTCATGGATCGAGACGTGGTCGGCGCGCGGCGTCAAAATGCATGGTTTGTTCGCGTCCGATTTTGTCGCCGAATACGATGCGCGCACCAGTTTTCATCCTCTGTTGAGCGGGCTGGATGTTCGCGGGCAACTCGCGGGACGCGACCCGGTGCATCAGTCGCTCTACTTGTGGGCGAAGACGATGCTGCCTAACTACATCCTCACGGTGCTTGGGGACCGCATGGAGATGGCCCACTCGGTCGAAGGGCGGGTGCCGTTCCTCGATCATCATGTTGTGGAAGTGATCTGTTCCCAGCCAGTGAGCCAGAAGATCCACGGCATGACGGAGAAATACGTGCTGCGGGAGGCCGCCCGCGACGTGATTACCGATACTGTCTATCGCCGGCAGAAACACCCGTTTGTCAGCCCGCCCGCAACACTAAATCCGAAGCAAAAACTCAGCACGCTGGTCAACGATACATTGCGCGGCTCGGCGCTGGCTTCGATTCCGTTTTTCGATCAGAAGAAAGTCACGGGTCTTCTGGACCGCATTGGAACGATGGATGAAGGCGCGCGGGTAAGCAACGACCAGGTGTTGATGATCCTTGTGAGCGCCTGCGTACTGCAGGATGGGTTCCGGCTGGGCGCCTAACCTGGGGCGGGGAACAGCCTAATCGCGTTGCTGGGCTGCTACAATCTGGCGGTTATCGCCGAGGGCAAACTCCATGCGAAAACAGTCTGTCGGTCTTCTCGTACTGCGTGTTCTGGTGGGATGGGTGTTCGTCTCCGAGGGGATTCAGAAGTTGTATTTCCCCGGCACCCTGGGTGTCGCCCGTTTTGCAAAGATTGGAATTCCCGCGCCAGGCTTCTCCGCGCCGTTTGTCGGCGGAGTGGAGATTCTGTGCGGAGCGCTCCTTATCCTCGGGCTCTACACGGTTTGGGCCTGTGTGCCGCTGCTGGCGATTATCGGCACGGCCATTGGAACAACCAAGGTTCCGTTTTTCATCCAGCATGGAGCCTGGGCCGCTCTGCACGAGAGCCGGACAGATATCTCGATGCTGCTCGGGCTGATCGCTATTCTTTGCCTTGGCGCCGGGTCGATTTCTTTGGACCGCCGCCGGCGCGTTTCGTTGCAAGAGTCTACCTAAGTAAATCTTCCAGAGCGGAGCTTAGGTCGGTTTTTTCGTCGCGGTATTTCACGATGACCGGGGTGTAGACGCTTAGGCCCCATTCTTCAGCCTTGCCCTTGTGCACGGCGCGGGAGCCGGGGACGACGACGGCGGCTTCGGGAATGATGAGGGGATTGTCGCCGTCGGCGCGGAGGACTTCGCCATTCACGACATCGTAGACGGGGGTGCCGCGGGTGAGGATGGTTCCGGCGGCGAGGACGGCGCGTTTGCGGACGATTGTTCCTTCATAGACGCCGCAGTTTCCGCCGACAAGCACATCGTCTTCGAGGATGACGGGGGTGGCGTTGATGGGTTCGAGAACGCCTCCGATTTGCGCGGCGGCGCTGAGGTGGACGCGGCGACCGATTTGGGCGCAGCTTCCTACGAGGGCGTGGGAGTCGACCATCGTACCTTCGTCGACGTAAGCACCGACGTTGATGTACATGGGGGGCATGCAGACGACGCCCTTGGCGATGTAGGCTCCGGCGCGCACGGAGGAGCCTCCGGGCACGATGCGAATGCCATCTTCAACGGTGAAGCGGCGAGCGGGGTAAGTGTGCTTGTCGACGAAAGAGAGGCCGTCGCCGGAGTCGGTGAGGGAGCCGAGGCGGAAGCCGAGGAGGATGCCCTGTTTGACCCAGGGGTTGATGCGCCAGCCGGTTGGGAAAGCGGGATCAGGTTCGGCGGCGCGGACGGCTCCGGTTTCGAGGGCCTTGCGGAGATCGTTGAAGGCGACAATGGCGCCTCTGTCGCCGATGGCGCTGGAGCCCACGGAGAAATATTTTTCGATGTGCTGGGA
>JBOGMA010000370.1:0-5609 GCA_050746465.1 Acidobacteriaceae bacterium | reverse complement strand
CCACTGAAATCAGCGAACGGCATCGGCATCGTTATGAATTCAACCGCGAATACGAGGCTTTGCTCACCGGCGCCGGACTGCGCATCACCGGAACCACTCCCGACGCGACCTACGTTGAAATTGTCGAGATTCCCGGCCACCCGTTCTTCCTAGGCTGCCAGTTCCATCCTGAATTCAAATCAAAGCCGCTCGAGCCGCATCCCCTCTTCAGCGCATTTGTGAAGGCAAGTTATGAGAATCGAGAAAAGACGCCGAGAAACTCGAATGCTCTCACTTCAACTGTTGCAAACGCCTGATTTGTTCAGCAAGTCTCCCATCGGAGTGGTGAAGAGCTCTTTCCAGACTGAGAATTACTATTTGCCGCATAGAGGTCTTCTCTGTCTCGGCCCGTTGTCTTAATTTGCGATGAAGTCCGTCGGGAAAATCGATGGTAATTCGCACGTAGTCTTGTTCGGATCTTCAAAGCTTATGGCGTCACGATACGATCCACGAGGTCGGGAGCGAGCGCTTGGAAATGACGCAAATTCCAGGTAATCAGCTCTTGCGGCCCGGCTTTGCGCGCACAGGCCACGAGGAGAGCATCATAAAATTGTCCTCCGGGAACTCGCTTTTCCGCAGCAATTCGAATCTGGTCCAGATACTCCTCCGAATCCAGGCTAACAATATGAAGAAGCGCTGCGATCTGTTCAATGCAGATGAGAGCCTGCTCGGGTGTGAGTCTGTGCGACGCAGGCAACCTCGTGGTTACCGAATAGAATTCCGCCAATGAGTGAGCGGCACAGGCGGACTTCTCTTTTCTGGCCCTGGCGAGCGCCAAATTGCTAGCCTCATGATGGACATGAGGCGGCTGGAAGGCCGGGATAAGAACAGACGTATCGAAAAATAGCATCACTCGCCGAGGAGCCTTCGGTCGCGCTCTTCTTGTATTTCGGCCAGCGTCTGATTCACCATAGCGGTCGTGATTCGCCCGCCCGCGTCGAAAACCCAAAACCCATTTTTCTTTTTCATCACCGCATTCGACCGTGCTTCATGCAAAACAATTGAGTCGCCTTCCTGCACAATTTCGAGTGTGGCGCCGGGTTTCAGGTGGAGGGCGTCGCGCATAGGCTTTGGCACGACGAGCCGCCCCGCTTTGTCAAGGGTAACGGTGGTAGCCATAATGCCATTTTACCATTCAATATGGCATTTGCGATGCTACTTCGCTGCCGCGCTCAGCGCTAGTAAAGTTTCCAGAACTCCCTTGAGGTCCTTCAAATCCAGTGCGTTCGCGCCGTCCGACTTGGCTTCGGCCGGGTTGTCATGCACCTCCAGAAAAACCCCATCGACCCCCGCAGCCACAGCCGCCCGCGTCAGCAGGGGAATGAATTCGGGTTGACCTCCTGAGACCCCGTTTGCCGCGGACGGGGTCTGGACGGAGTGGGTTCCGTCAAAAACCACCGGCGCAAAGCGGCGCATGATAGCGAGCGAACGCATGTCCACGACCAAGTTGTTGTAGCCGAAAGTCGTGCCCCGCTCTGTTAGAAACACGCGGCTGTTTCCGCTCTCCGTCACTTTCTCTACCGCGTGCTTCATGTCCTGCGGGGCGACGAACTGGCCTTTCTTTACATTTACGGCGCGCCCGGTCTTCGCCGCCGCCACCAGCAGATCGGTCTGCCTGCAAAGGAATGCCGGAATCTGCAACACGTCCGCGCCATCGGCGGCAATCTCGCATTGGCTCGGCTCGTGTACATCCGTGAGTACCGGCAAACCGGTGGACTCGGCAAGCCGCCGCAGAATCGCAGTTCCCTCTTTCAACCCAGGCCCGCGAAAACTCTTCACCGAGGTGCGGTTCGCTTTATCAAACGACGCTTTGAAAATGTAGGGCACGCCCAGGTCCGACGTAATCCGCTGGATTGCGTCAGCCATTTTGCGGACGTGCGCTTCGCTCTCGATTACGCACGGCCCGGCGATAAGAAAAAGCCGGCCGGTGCCTACGTGGACGGGACCAATCTCAAACTCGTGGCTCACAGATTGATTGAATCACATGTTGCCCTCAATCCTGCCCAGAGGCTGGGAGGGCTCGGGCAACGCGGGCCGCACGCGGAGCGCGTAGTCGATGAGCAACCCCACGCCGATGGCGAAAGGAATGATGCCGGCGGCTGCAGCAACGAGGGCGTTGTGTTCATGGATGATCCAGGTAAGACACACTGAAAAGAGGCCCATGCCCACCCCGATCGCGACGAGGACAATGCCGCCGGTGCGCAGACCACGGGCCTGCCGAGCGCGGGCCTCCGCGGCGGAGAGTTGGTCGGTCATTTCGATTTCGGGCGGGAGAGGGATGCCCTTGGCGATGGCCGCCATCCGCTCCTCGCTCTTGAGCTTGCGGACGTGGTAACGGGCGATGTTGACGACGATGACGATGCCTAGAACGAGGGCAAATGCGCCGATAAAGACTATGGTCGTGTCGTTAGCCGAGTTCATAACTTTCCTCCTGAATCCGCCAGCCTTAGACCGCGCCATGGGGCAAAAGTTTCATGGCCGGGGATGAAACTTTTGGCGCAGACTCAAGTCTGAGCTACTTCCGTGATTGCGCCCATTCAATTCGAGGAGGTTGTGCGCGAGCACCAGGAGTTTGTGTTCCGGACCCTTGCGCGGCTGACTTGCGGGGGCGAGCATTTGGAAGATTTGGCGCAGGAGGTATTTCTGCGGCTGTATCGCGGATTGGAGAATTTTCGCGGAGATGCGAAGCTGACGACGTGGCTCTACCGCATCACGCTGAACGTGGCCCAGGACGAATGGAAGCGCAGGAAGAAAGAGCAGGCGAATACTTCGTTCGATAATCCGGACGAGGGGTGGGCGGAGCGAATTTCCGGCAGTGATGGCGACGCGGAGCAGATTCTGAGCCGGAAGCAGTCGATGGAAGCAGTGAATCACGCTCTCGGCGAGTTGAGCGAGACGGAGCGCGCTGTGATTGTGATGTTTCATCAGGAAGAATGCACCTACGAGCAGATTGCGCTCACCCTCAAGTTGCCGCTCAACACGGTACGCACGCATCTGCATCGCGGACGCCGGAAGCTGAAGGAGCGATTGCGGGAAAGGATGATAGAAAGGAGACCGGAATGCTCAACACAGTTCCAGACGCGGTAAGCTGCGCGGAATTCAAGGCTGCTCTGAAGCTCGGGCGCACGTTGACGGCACAGAAGACTGCGCACGCCGTCCGCTGTGACGACTGCCGCGAAGCATGGCTGGATGCAACAGTCGTGCTAGCTTTGGAGGGAAAGCCGGAGATTCAGGTTCCCGCCGATTTTGCGGCCCGAGTGTCGCAGCGGCTTCCGGCAAAGCGGGCCGCAACCCGCCGTGCCGGCTGGGGACTGATGACTGCGATTCTGCTGGTCGCGACAGGGCTGGCGGCGATGGCGTTTGCCAAGCCCGTGGCCGTGAATACTTGGATAGGAATTGCGTTTATGGCGCTGGTTGTGTCCGAGATCGCAGGAATCGCACTTTGGCTTGGGGGACGCAGCAGCCCGATCAGCTAAGAATCGGTCGCGAAAGCATTACGAGGCGTTCCTCGCCCCGGGGCTGGTCGGGTCAAGCGGAGCCGTTTCTTCTGCCGGCTGCACTCCTTCCTGCCGAGTCCAACCGGGCAGGTCCTCGCTGCCCGTAATCAGGCGAGCTCCGCGGGTGAAGGTAAAGTAGTTCCAGATCCAGTCGAGCAGCACCGCAAAGCGATTGCGGAAACCGATGAGAAAGAAGATGTGGATGGTAAGCCAGGTGACCCAGGCAGGAAATCCGCTCAGGTTGGCTTTTATGGGCCACTTGATCCGTGCGACGGCGGCCATGCGGCCAATGGTGGCCATGTCGCCTTTGTCGAAGTAGCGGAAGCGCGTTCGCGGCTGATGATTCAGGTCCTCGCCGATCATTTTGCCCACGTGGTCGCCCATCTGCATGGCCGGCTGGGCGACTCCAGGAACCTGCTTGCCGTCCTGCTCGAAATGCGCCAGGTCGCCGCAAACGAAAATCTCCCGGTGGCCGGTTGGGTTGAGAAATTGGTCGACGAGAACGCAGCCGCGACGATCAGTTTCCAGGCCGAGCAGCTTGCCTAACGGCGACGCCTGCACGCCCGCGGCCCACAGCGTGACCACGGAATCGAGGCGACGGTCTCCCGCGCTTACATAACCCGGCTGGACATCAGTGACCTGCAAGCCGGTATGCACTTCCACGCCGAGTCCCCCAAGCTGCTCTACCGCCTTGCGTGATAATTCCTCCGGATAGGCGGAGAGAATGCGCGGCCCTCCCTCAATCAACAGCACCCTCGCCTTCGATGGATCAATGTGGCGAAAATCGTGCCGCATATAGAGCTTTGCAATATCGGAGATAGCTCCGGCAAGCTCCACTCCCGTCGGGCCTCCGCCAATCACGACGAAATTCAGCGGCGGGTGCGAGCCGGTTTCCAGCATCTGGCGCTCGGCCAGCTCAAAAGCCAGCAGAACACGGCGGCGAATCTCGATGGCGTCTTCCACCGTCTTCAGGCCGGGCGCGAACTCTTCCCATTCGTCATGCCCAAAATAGGAGTGGGTAGCTCCGGCAGAGAGCATCAGATAGTCGTAATCCATGCTGACTCCGCTCTTCATATGGACCCTGCGATGGTCAATTTCGAATCCGATGACCTCATCCATCAAAACTTCAATATTTTGTTTGTGGCGAACAATCGAGCGGATGGGCGAAGCGATGTTTGCCGGCGAGAGCACCGCCAAAGCTACCTGGTAGAGCAGGGGCTGGAATGTGAAGTGATTGCGGCGATCGATGATGGTGATGTCAACGGGTAGATGAGCCAGCGCTTTGGCTGCGTGAGTTCCGGCGAATCCGCCGCCGATGATTACGATGCGCGGACGATGCCCTTCCGTGCTGTTTGGAACTCCAATTCCGGCCTGCGCCGCGGTTTCGGCCATCCCTTCCTCCTTGCGCTCTCTATGTTAAGGGATGCCTGGTCTCGCCAGCCGGATGGGGACGATACTCGCCCCAAAAAAATAAAAATGGGACGGAGTGAAAAACTCCGTCCCAGCAACTCTATTCCATTGCAGCGGTTAAGAATCAACGATGGCCCTTGTCGTGACCACGGTCGCCATTATCTGAGCGGCTCTCCGGACGGGCCTGGGGGCGAGCCTCCCGCTGCTGTTGAGGCCGTGCCTGTGGTCTTGCTTCAGGACGTGCCTGTGGTCTCTCCTGCGGTCTTGCTTCGGGCCGCGCCTGCGGTCTCACTTGTTGCCGGTTGTAGTTCGGGTTTTCCCTCACATTGTTGTTGGGACGCACAGTGTTGCAATTGTAGTTCGGGTTTTCCCTCAGATTGTTGTTGGGACGCACGGTGTTGCGATTGTAGTTCGGATTCTCCCTCACATTGCTGTTGGGACGAGCATTCCCATTCGGGCGGTTCGCGTTGTTATTCGGCCGGTTATAAAAGGGTGCGATCCGCTGATTGCTGTTGTTGGGCCGGCTATTGTTCCGGTTGTTGTTCCGGTTAGTGTTGGGGTTCTGCCGGACGTTATTGTTCGGGCGATAAGCGTTACGCGTGTTGTTGCGATTGAAATTATTGTTCCGATTAAAGGCGGGATTTCTACGGCCGCGCACTTCGA
>JBOGMA010000369.1:0-5461 GCA_050746465.1 Acidobacteriaceae bacterium | reverse complement strand
TTATCGCCGCACCGCCATGGCAGCCACATAAGCCGCCCCGAAACCATTATCGATATTCACCACGCACACATTCGGCGAGCAGGAGTTCAGCATCCCCAGCAGTGCGGTCAACCCACCAAACGCCGCGCCATAGCCCACGCTGGTGGGAACAGCAATCACCGGCGCCGCCACCAGGCCTCCAACCACGCTCGGCAGCGCGCCTTCCATTCCGGCGCACACAATCACCGCCTGCGCCTTCGCCAGAATGTCCGTCTGGGCCAGAATGCGGTGCAGTCCCGCCACTCCCACATCCACAATCCGGTCCACCTCCACTCCGAGATACTCTGCCGAAACCGCCGCTTCCTCGGCCACCGGCAGGTCGCTGGTTCCGGCGCAAACCACGGCGATCCGTCCCGCCGGCGATGCCGCTGCATGCCCCGCGAGTCCAATGACCCGCGCCTCAGCATGGTACTTCGCGCCTGGAACCCGCTCCCTCACAGCCTGGAACGCTTCCGCCGTGGCCCGCGTGGCCATCACGCTCCCGCCCGCTTCAGACATGCGAGCAAAAATCTCCGACACCTGCTCCGAGGTTTTTCCCTCCGCATAGATGACCTCCGGGAGCCCCAGCCTCAAGCTCCGATGGTGGTCAATTTTGGCAAAGCCCGCGTCCTCATAGGGCAGCCGGGCAAGCTTCGCCAGCGCCGACTCCGGGGAGGTCTCGCCGCGCTCAATTTCCTGAAGAAGCACCAACAGCGTCTCCCGCGTCATGAAAAAACCCGCGCCCGCGCAAAAGATTCCAACCTTAGCAGTTGAGCCATCACTGGCTTCGATCCTAACTCGCCGCACTTATTCGGCGCGAATCCGCGATTTTCTATGGACATCTGCGTCTGAGACGATAAGGTAGTAGAAATGGCCGTTTTTGAGCTGCGAAAAGCGTTATCCGCGGAGGAGAGGGCGGAGAAGCGCAGGCTGGTCCTGCGCGATTCCGTCGCTCTTTTCGCCATATTCGCCATCACCGTCACCCTGGCCATCCTCACCTATTTCCTTTTCGCCTCGTTCTCCCGCCATCGCGATGTCCTCGCGCGCCGCTGGAAGGCCAACGGAGAACGGGCTATGCGCAATGGCCATCCGGATCAAGCCGTTCAGGCATTGCGCTCGGCTCTTGAGTACGCTCCTGACAGCCGCGATACTGAAATCGATCTGGCCATGGCCCTGGCCGCTTCCGGACGCGACCTCGAAGCCACCTCCTACTTCAACACGCTTTTGGAATCCCAGCCGGGCAATGGACTCATCCACCTGCAACTCGCGCGAATCGCGGCCAAGCAAGGCAACGCGACTCTTGCGGAAGAACATTATCAGCGCGCCCTCGACGGCACATGGCAGGGGGATGGTTATGTCCGGCGGCGCGAGGTCCGCCTTGAATTGGCCAACTATCTCATCAGTCGCAAAGATTATTCGCGCGCTCAAACCGAATTAAGGACCGCCGCCGGCAACGCGCCTAAAGACCCTAACCTCCAGATCAGGATCGCCGAAATCATGGAACGAGCCCAGGACCCGACTGACGCGCTCGCAATTTATCGAGCGCAAATTCGCCTCCATAACGCCCCTGTTGAGGCGTTCCAAGGCGCCGGCCGAACCGCCTATGCCCTGGGCCGCATAACCACAGCGCGCGAAGCCCTCAGCGTCGCTACCGAATATAGGGGATTTAACGCGCAGACCAAGGCCGAACGCGACTCCGTTCGCCAGATGCTCGCCAGCGCCACGCGAATCTTGCAGTTGTATCCCGATCCGGACTTAAGCGTGCGTACCCGCGCCGCCCGCATTCAGAACAACGCGAAGATCGCCCGCGCACGGCTCGTTTCCTGCGCCGCCAATCCCAGCCTCGCTGCAAAGCTCACAGCGCTTCAAACTCAATGGCAGCAGGTCCCCGCCCGCCTCACGCTCCGCGCTTTGGAGCGCAATCCACAACTGGAACAGACCACCATGAACCTGGTGTATAACACCGAAAAACAGACAGCCGAAATATGTGGAGTGCCCTCTGGCGACGACGCGCTGCTCCTCAAGATTGCGCAGAACCCACTGGCGGTGCGGCAATAATGATGAAAGCAAAACTGCTTGGCGCAAAATTACGGGGTATGCTCGCCAACGGACACCCGGCTGTCGCTATGCTGGACGTCACCAAACTGGCTCCCACCCGCGATGAGCGCCTCTTCCTGGTGCTGTCCATCTTCATTGGGGTCATCTCCGGACTGCTGGTGGTCAGCTTCAACGTTGCTATTGAGTGGATCAAAATTCTTACGCTCGGCTCCGCGCCGCACGCAGGGCAGTTTCGTCTGATTTTTGTTCCGGCCCTCGGCGGCATACTGGTTTCCATTCTGGTGTACTTCTTTCCCGGCTCCCGCGGCAGCGGAGTCAACCAGACTAAGGCCGCCCTCTACGTCTACAACGGGTACATTTCCTTTAAGACCGTCATCGCCAAATTCATCATCTCGTCCATCGCCATTGGAACCGGCCATTCCCTCGGCCCAGAAGACCCATCGTTGCAGATTGGCGCGGGCGTAGCATCCATCATCGCGCGCAAGTTCGGCATGTCGCGCCAGAAACTTCGCGTCTTCGCTCCCATCGGAGCCGCCGCCGGACTCGCTGCCGCATTCAATGCTCCCATCTCCGCAATTCTGTTCGTCATTGAAGAGGTCATCGGCCAGTGGAGCGCTGCCGTGCTCGGCTCCATCGTGCTCGCGGCCATATCCAGCGTCGTCGTCGAGCGCAGCTTCCTCGGCGCCGCGCCCATATTCAGCATTCCCACCGTTACTTTTCGCAACACCCGCGAGCTTTTTGCTTACGCGGTGCTCGGCGTTATCGGCGGACTGTCTGCCGTCATCTTCTCTCGTGCGCTTGGTTATCTGCGCATGCGCCTGCGCGCCCTCCCGCGCTGGAGCCAGTGGTGCCAGCCCGCCATCGCCGGCCTGCTCGTCGGCACCATCGGCTACTTCGGCTTTTTTGAGGTCATGGGGCGCGGCTACGGATCAATAGATCAGGCCATGCATGGCGAGTTTGCCTGGAAATTCCTCATCGCCATTGCCATCCTCAAGCTGGTCGCCACCACCCTGTCTTATTCCAGCGGAACGCCCGGTGGCATGTTCGCACCCACTCTGTTCATCGGAGCCATGCTCGGCGCCGGCGTCGGCTCCTTTGAAAAACTCTTCTTCCCCCACCTCACCGGAACCGTCGGATCCTATGCGCTCGTCGGAATGGGCGTCCTGTTCGCCGGATTCCTGCGCGTCCCCCTCACGTCCGTCTTCATGGTCCTCGAAGTTGGCGGTAACTACGGCATCATCGTGCCCGTAATTCTGGCCAATACCATTGCCTATCTCATTGCCCGCTCGCTTCAGCCCGTACCGGTCTTTGAAATGCTTGCCCGTCAGGACGGCCTCGATCTTCCTTCCCTCGAGGAGCAACGGGAGGAGATTCCTCTGCACATCGAAGATGCGCTCCAGCCGCTCACCGTGCCCGTGGTGCAGGGGCGCGAACCCATCAATGCCGTATCCGCCGCTGTCGCCGAGTCCAAAGCCACAGCTTTCCTGGTGCAGATACACGACGGCACATGGTATGCCATGACAGTTGATGAGTTGACCGCCGCTGCCGCCGCGCTCGCCCCGGATACGCCAGTCGAAAACGCCATCAAAGCCGATCGAGCTCCAACCTTATTCGTCGATCTCCCGCTCGACAATGCGCTGCCCTATTTCCCGCGCTGGCCGCTGCTCCCCGTCGTCAACCGCGCTAAACGCGGAAAACTCGACGGCATCGTCACCCTCGCGGCCATCCTCCAGCGATATCAATCAGGCTAACTGCCGCCCAGCTTCCGCCCCACCGCTTCGGCAATCTCTGCAATCGCCACATCTTCGCTCGAAGAACCGGATCGAGTCACCAGCTCCACTCGTCCCTCAGCAACCTTCTTTCCCACGTTCACACGATAGGGAATCCCAACCAGATCCGCATCCTTGAACTTGACGCCTGCGCGCTCCTCGCGATCATCCAGCAGCACGTCAAACCCGGCCTTATCCAGCAACTCCGCAATCTGAGTTCCCGCCGCCAGCAAATTCTGGTCCGCGACATTCGTAATCGTCACCACCACATCAAACGGAGCAATCGATGGCGGCAGCCAGAACCCATTCGCGTCATTGTTCTGCTCAATGCACGCCGTCAAAATGCGCTCAATCCCTATCCCATAGCTGCCCATAATCGGAGTCACTTCTTTGCCGTTCTCATCCAGCACCCGCGCCCCCATGCTCTCAGAATACTTGTACCCCAGCTTGAAGATGTGCCCGATCTCAACAGCCTTCGCCACCTTCAGCGGCTCGCCGCAGTTCACGCACGCTTCGCCCTCGGCCACATCCCGAATATCCGCCGCCAGCGTCCACGTAAAGTCGCGCCCCGGAGTCACGTTCCGATAGTGGTAGTCCATCTTGTTGGCCCCTCCCACCAGATTCTCGCGCCCCTCCAACCCATGATCCACAATCACCTTCACGCCGCCATCATGCACCGTCTTTGCCGGAACCAGCCCCACCGGCCCCAGATACCCCGCCGGCCCATGGAAGTATTGCTCCAACTCCTCCGCATGCATCGGACGCAAATCCGTCGCGCCCACCAGCGCCATCAGCTTCGTCTCATTCACAAAGTGGTCGCCGCGCAAAAACGCCACCACCGGCTCCCACTTCGCCTCTTTGCCCGCGCGAACCTCCGCCATGTAAGCAACGGTCTTAATATCCTGCGCCGGACTTATCTGGAAAAACTCCGCCACATCCGCAATCGCCGCTTTCCCCGGCGTGTGCACAAGCTCCGGCTTCCCATCGCCCGTCGGCTCCAGTTTCTTAATCGGACCCAGCCGCGACGTAGCCTTCTCCATATTCGCCGCATAGCCGCACTTGCCGCAGCTTGCAATTAGGTCCTCGCCCGCATCGGTGTAGACCATAAATTCCTGCGACTGCGACCCGCCCATCGCCCCCGAGTGCGCCTCGACGGCAACAAAATTCAGCCCGCACCGCGTAAATATCGAGCGATACACCTGGTCGTGCAGGTCATAGCTCCGGTCCAGCCCCGCTGTATTCAGGTCAAACGAGTAGCTGTCCTTCATAATGAACTGCCGCACCCGCAACAGCCCCGACTTCGGCCTCGGCTCATCCCGAAACTTCGTCTGAATCTGATACCAGATCTGCGGAAGCTGCTTATAGCTCCGCAACTCGCGTCGCGCAATATCGGTCATCACCTCTTCATGTGTCATGCCCAGGCAAAGCCACGCGCCCTTGCGGTCCTGCAGCCGGAACATGTTCTGACCCATCGAAGTCCAGCGCCCGCTCTGCTCCCAGATTTCAGCGGGCATAATCCCCGGCAGCAAAAACTCCTGCCCAATCCTGTCCATCTCCTCGCGCACCACGCCAACGATCTTGTTAATCGAGCGCTGCCCCATAAAAAGATACGAATA
>JBOGMA010000368.1:0-3191 GCA_050746465.1 Acidobacteriaceae bacterium | reverse complement strand
GCCCGCAACCGCTTTCTCGTCTTCTCTGCCGTTGTGCTGCTCGTGCTCGCCGGAATCTGGTCTGTCCGGCACGTGCCCCTCGACGCATTGCCGGATATTTCGGATGTGCAAGTAATCGTCCACACACCCTGGAAGGGCGAGCCACCCGACGTGATTGAAGATCAGGTGACTTATCCCATCGTGACCAGCCTTTTAGCGGCGCCGCGCGTGAAGTCCGTTCGCGCGCAGAGCATGTTCGGCGATTCGTACGTCTATGTCGTTTTCAAGGACGGCACGGATTTGTATTGGGCGCGCTCGCTGGTACTTGAATACTTACAAGAGCTTCAAGGCCAGTTACCGACAAACGTTCATCCCACGCTTGGCCCGGACGCTACGGGCGCAGGCTGGGTATACGAATACGCGATTATCGACAAGGGCCATAACCTTAGCCTGGCGGATCTCCGCAGCCTGCAGGATTGGCACTTGCGCTATGAACTCGAAACCGTGCCGGGCGTGGCGGAAGTGGCCAGCATCGGGGGTTTCAATCGCGAGTATGAAGTCGAGCTCGACCCCAACAAGCTGCAGGCATACAACATTCCGCTTTCGACGGTGATCGATCGCGTGAAGGCGAGTACGAACGAAGTGGGCGGCCGGGTTCTTGATCTGAGCGGCGCGCGATACATGATTCGCGGCCTGGGATATCTTCACTCGCTGAACGATCTGGCGGCAGTCGTGGTGGGGGACCATGACGGAACCCCGGTTCTGCTGCGCGATCTCGGGATCGTCAAATTTGGCCCTGACCTTCGCGTGGGCGCGGCGGAGTGGAACGGAGAAGGCGAAGCGGTGGGCGGGATCGTCGTCATGCGGCAGGGAGGGAACGCGCTGAAAGTGATCCAGGGTGTCAAGCGAAAACTGCGCGAGATCGCTCCGTCGCTGCCCAAGGGGGTGGAAATCATGCCGGGTTACGACCGCTCGGGCCTGATTCTCAAGTCAATTTCGACACTGCGGCGCACCTTGATCGAAGAAGCGGTGATTATCAGCGTGGTGATGATTGTCTTTCTGCTGCACTTCCGCTCGGCGCTGATCGCCATCCTGACCATGCTGATCGCCGTACTTGCAGCCTTCATTCCGATGTATCTGCTGGGCATCGGCTCAAACATCATGTCCTTGGGCGGGCTGGCGCTCGCGGTCGGCGTGCTCGTGGATGCCGCTATTGTCATGGTCGAGAACGCGATGCGGCGCTCCTCGGAATATCAGGAGCAGCACCCCGGTCCGATGCCGAACGAGGTTCGTATGCGGCTGATTATTGGCGCTGCTCAGGAGGTTGGGCCGGCGCTATTCTTTTCGCTGCTCATCATTGTCGTATCGTTTCTGCCGGTTTTTCTGCTGCAGGCGCAGGAAGGCCGCATGTTCCGCCCATTAGCCTGGACCAAGACGCTGTCGATCGCCTGTTCCTCGATCCTGGCGATTACCCTGGTGCCGGTGCTGATGACGTTGCTGATTCGGGGGCGCCTTCGGCCGGAACGAAAAAATCCCGTGTTGCGCTTCACGCAGGCGGTCTACCTGCCGGTCTTGCGCTTCTGTTTGCGGCATCGCACGCTCATCATTTTGCTGAATATTGCCTTCCTCGCGTTTACGCTGCCGCTTGCGACTCATCTCGGCAGCCAATTTATGCCGCCGTTGTTCGAAGGCTCGGCTCTGTATATGCCCACCGCGCTGCCTGGCATTTCCATTCAGCAGGCCACCGCGCTGTTAGGCGAACAAGACCGCATCATCCGTGGTTTTCCGGAGGTCCTCAGCGTTTTCGGCACCGCGGGCCGCTCCGATAGCGCCACCGACAACGCGCCGCTCAGCATGTTCGATACGACCATCATGCTGAAGCCGCGCGATCTATGGCCGGCCGGCCTGACCTACAACAAATTGATTCAGCAGATGGATGCCAAGCTCCAGTTTCCCGGCCTGTCGAACACTTGGACCATGCCGGTCGAAAACCGGCTCGACATGGAGCTGACCGGAATCAAAACCCCGGTTGGCATGAAGGTGCAAGGCCCCAATCTTGCGGGCATTCAGAAAGCCGCTGTCCGGATCCAATCGGTTTTGCAGGGCTTGCCGCAGGTCCGCTCGGTTTTCGCCGAGCGAGTGGCGCAGGGTTTCTACATTAACGTCGAACCCGACCGCGTCGAGGCGGCGAAATACGGCTTGACGGTGCGGGATATTCAACGAGCGGTTACCTCCGGCATCGGCGGCGAAGATATCGCAGAGAATATCGAGGGCAGGGAACGGTATCCGATCAGCGTCCGCTATGAACGCCATTTCCGCACGTCGCCCCAGGCGATGCGCGGCATTCTCATCGCCACGCCTTCCGGAGCGCAGATTCCTCTCGGAGAAGTGGCGCGCATTACGTTTTCGCGTGGGCCGTCGATGATCCGCGACGAAGGCGGCGAACTGACCGGATACATTTTTATCGACCTCAAAGGAAATAATTACGGCGGGTTTGTGGCCGAAGCCACCAAAGCGCTGCAAGCGAAGCTTCATCTCCCCGCCGGCTATATCTACCAATGGGCCGGCGAGTACCAATTCGAGCTACGGGCAAAACAGCGCCTGAAACTCATTATGCCGATCGTGTTTTTCGTGATCTTTCTGCTGTTGTATATGGTTTTCCTATCCACCGCAGAGGCGTTCGCGCTCATCGTCCCGACAATTTACGCGCTCAGCGGAGGGCTTTTGCTTCAGTACCTGCTCGGCTACGAATTCAGTGTTGCTGTCTGGGTTGGCTATATCGATTTGTTCGGAATCGCGGTCGAAACCGGGGTAGTTATGGTGGTGTATCTCCACGAGGCGTTCAACCGGCATAAGCAAGCAGAGCAACCATTGACGCGAGCAGGACTGGAAGCCGCCGTGATCGAAGGAGCGGTGCAGCGGCTACGTCCCGTGCTCATGACCGTACTGGCGGTGACCGCCAGCCTGGGACCGATTTTGTGGGAGACGGGTATCGGATCCGACGTCATGAAGCCGATCGCCGCGCCGATTGTGGGCGGAATGATTACCTCGGCCATCAATGCGCTGCTTCTCGTCCCCATCTTCTTCATGATGACGAAGGAGGGTGGGATTCACCCCGCAGAGGGCTTCAGCCCCAGCCAGGAGCGGAGCTGAAGCTCCGCGCGGGCTAAAGCCCGCCCCGGCATGTCAATGCTTTTTGCCTAGAGCATTGA
>JBOGMA010000367.1:0-13226 GCA_050746465.1 Acidobacteriaceae bacterium | reverse complement strand
GTGGCGGCGGAATAATCTTCGACGAAGCGGCGTGCCATGAGCTTGGCGGCGACGAGCGATGGGTCGAAGAGGGATCCGGTCTCGTAGCTCTCGAACAAACAATGCTGGTAGCGGCGAGGAATGCGGGCCCGCTGAAGCAGAACGTCGTTGCGGACATCAAGACGGCAGTCGCATGGTTCGGCGGCGAAGCGACCGTCGGCGCGCCGGACGACGATCATTCCCATTCCATCGCATCTGGAGCATGACTCAGGCATAGAGGAGAGCTAGGTCAAGTATCGCAGATGGCGGGGTTCGATTTGGTGGAGGAAAAGGTGGTGGTTGGGTGCAATTCAGGACGATTGCGGGGAGCTCAGAGAAGTGCGGGTCCCTCCGCTCCGCTCACTGCGTTCGCTTCGGTCGGGATGACAACCTCCGGCCCTGAGCCTTCCGGCGCGGCTATTCCAAAACCATTTCAGGCTGTGGTTTGCCGGTGGTGGTGAGGACGATGGCGGCGGCGAGGATGAGTGCGCCGCCTAGCCAGGCGTCGGGGCCTAGTTTGTCACCGAGCAGTTCGACTCCGAGGAAGGCTCCGATGGCCGGTTCGAGGTTGAGGAAGACGCCGGCGCGGGAAGTGGGGACGTGGTGGATTCCCCAGTTCCATAGGAAGGTTGCGGCAGAAGTGCAGAGGAGGCCTCCGGCGGCGCAGGCGATCCAGACGCGGGTGGTGATGCCGTGAATGGGGGGAGGGCCGTCCAACAGGAAGACCCAGACGGCGAGCATGGCGGTTCCGATGAGGATGGTGTAGACGGTGACGGCCATGGGCGAGTTGCGATGCATGAGGTCGCGGCTGAGAAGGACCCAGCCGAGGGCGATGAGGAGGGAGACGATGATGAGGAGGTCTCCGTAGAGGGATGGGCCTTGCGGGGAGTGGCGCTGTCCCGCTCCGGCGAAGGTGATCAGCGCTACGCCGAGAGTTGATCCGATGAGGGCGAGCCATCCTTTGCGGTCGAGACGCTCGTGGGTAAAAACGGTGGCGCCGATGGCGAGGATGACGGGCATGGTTCCGACCATGAGAGAGGCGTGGCTGACGGTGGTGCGGGAGAGGCCGTAGAACTGGACCAGAAACTGGAGCGGCACTCCGAGGAAGGCCGTGATGAGGATCAAAAGCCAGTCTTTGCGGCTGAAGTGGACGAGGCGCACAACAGGCAGGAGAGCCAGGCAGGCGAAGAGGAAGCGGTAGAGCACCATGTGCCCCACGCTGAGCTGGGTGAGGGCGATTTTGCCGAAGTAGAAGCCGGTTCCCCAGCAGGTTCCGGCGAGCGCGCAGGAGCCGTAGCCGAGGATGGCTGCGGAGCGGGGTTCACTGGAGCGGTGCTGGGGTGGCGAGGACATGGATTCAGTTTAGCGGGACAGAAGATCGGGATTGTTTCCCACTGAAGCAAAGCCGCTTGGGTGGGTCACCTTCTTCGGGTGTGTTTGAATTTCTCGGGGAAAGACGGTGAGAATGGGGCTAATGGGGCTGGTTTGCCAAAGTCGAGGCTGGATGGCGGCAGCGGCTGTGGCTCTGTTGTGGGCCGCGTCGATGTCGGCGCAGACCAAGAAGCCGCCGACCGCTTCCCAGCAGCATGCGAGCTCGGAAGAGGGTCCTGCGGCGAAGATTTGGGTGGGCCCGCTGGGGTTTGTCGCGCCGAGCCCGGCTTACCTGAGTTTGAAGCTGTCGTTCAATTCATTGGACTTTATTGACAACGAACATCTGCTGTTTACCTTTCACGTGAATGCGCTGCTGAAGCGGATCCCTGGTGATCCGCCGGACGATAACGACCAAATAATTCGTGCGGTGGTGCTGGATATCAAGACGGGAAAGGTGCTGCAGCAGGCGGATTGGCGGATGCATGATCGGGGGCGCTACCTGTGGGCTCTGCAGGATGGGACGTTTCTGGTTCGGGAGAGGAATACGCTTTTTTTGACGGATCGCTCGCTCCAGCTTCGGCCTTACCTGACGTTCGATACAGATCTGGAGGGAGTGGAGGTTTCGCCGGGGCGTGGGCTGTTGATGCTGGAGATGAAGAAGTATCTGCCTGCTAACAAGGATGAGGCGGAAGGGGATGCCTCGAAGAGTGCACCTCCTTCGCTGCTGGGGAAACGGAGCCAGGCTGGACGGGTGCGGACGCAGATGGTGCTGTTGCGGCCCGGAGAGCGGACTGCGCTGGCCAGTGCGGAGTTTTTGAATCCCGCGTTTGTGCCTCTGCTGAAAGACGGACTTCTGGATTATGACGAAGGGAAAAAGCCGAACGATTGGGTGATCAGCAGGGATATGCTGGACAAGACGAAGGCGGTGGTGGGGACGGTGCGGTCCACGTGCGCTCCGCGACTGGTGACGTTGAGCGATGACGTGGCGCTGTCGCAGAATTGTCCGGGCAGGGGCGGGAGCGGGACTCCGGTTACGGCGCTTTCGCTGAAAGGCAAAGTCTTGTGGAGCGGGCTTTGGGATTCGAAGTACATCTGGGGACAATTTGAGTCGTCGGAGGATGGGAGCCGGTTTGCGTACGAGTCGCTGGAGATGAATCGGCCAATGGGCTCGATGGAGGCGTTTGGGGAGTCGGACGTGGTGGCGCAGCCGGTGGGTGTGTTCGATACTCGGACGGGGAATCTGGTCTTTGTGAAGGATGCTTCTCCGATATTGAGCGCAGGGCAGAATTTTGCTTTATCGGCGGACGGGCGGCGGTTTGCGATTCTACGAAATGGGGCGATTGAAGTTTATGATCTGCCGCCGGTGGCGGCCGCACAGGCGGGCGCGACGTCGCCACCATCCAGATAACGGATATGGTGGACATAACGGATATGGTGGACGCTCCCGCTGGTGGCGCGCGAAGATCGTCTTAGTAAAGTGATTGAGGGGCAGATGTTTCATTGACCTTGGTTTTGGGGCACCTTAGACTTGGGCTACGAGGGCTGGAATGGTTTTCGAAGTGCGGATTGGCGCGCGTGAGCGGCTGGTCCTGACGACGATTATTGAAAACTATATTGCGACGGGCGAGCCGGTGGGTTCGCAGACGCTGGCGCGGCAGTTTGGGAACCAGGAAGGAATGTCGGCGGCGACGATTCGCAACACGATGGCGGCTCTGGGCGAGGCGGGCCTGCTGGACCAGCCGCATACTTCATCGGGACGAATTCCCACGGCGCGGGCATTTCGGTTCTATGTGGATCAACTGACGGGGGCGAGGCGCGCGACCAGCCTGACTCCGGAGCGGCGCGAGCAGATTGATGAGAGCTTTGCGGGGGTAGGTTCGAGCCAGCAATTTCTGGAGCGGACCTCGCATGTGCTGGCGCTGGTTTCGAGCGGGGTCGGTGTGGCGCTGGCTTCAGCGCGCGATGTACAGGCTCTGGAGCATGTTCATTTTTCAAGGTTGAGCGCGGCGCGGGTGCTGGCGGTGGTGGTTACGACGTCGGGGATGGTGCAGGACCGCGTGCTGTTGCTGGACCGCGACATGGAGTTGAGTGAGCTGGAGGCTTCGGCCCGGTTCTTGAACGAGAACTTCCATGGATGGTCGATGGACCGGATCAGGGTGGATCTGGATCGGCGAATTGCCGAAGAACGCACGGAATATGACCGGCTGATGCGGACGGTGAACGAGTTGTATCGCAAGGGCGCACTCCAGGACGAGAGTGGTTCGGGGCCGGTGATTTTTGTGGAGGGCGTGGCGAACCTGCTGGCGGGTGAGATGGATCGCGAGCGGCTGCGGGCCATGCTGACGGCGCTGGAGGCGAAGCAGCGGCTCATTGAGCTGCTGAATGCATATCTGGATGCGCGGCAGGAGGCGGTGCGGGTTGTGGTGGGGCTGGAGGAGGCGTTTCCGGGAATGCAGAACCTGGTTCTGATTGGCTCGCCGGCGCGGATGGGGGCGGAGAATGCAGGCACGGTAGCGGTGATCGGGTCGACGCGCATCCAATATGAGGAAACCATGAGCGCTGTGGCTTATATCGCGCAGCTTTCCGACAAATTATTTTATGACTAGCCGTCAAGGCGGACGCGCTTCGCGCCTTTGTGAGTCAGCCCCCGATGGTCGCGGATTGGTTTGGTCTGGTTCACGGTAAAATATAAGAAATAGTGAATTTCTCATCTATGAGCCGAAGAATATTTATCGACAAAAAAGGGAATGAAGAGGGTTCGGACCCGATGACGGAAAGCGAACCCAAACTGGCCGACCGGGGTCCTGAATCGAAGGAAGCGTCTTCCGAATCTCTAAAAGAGGGCGGCGCGACGGGGCCTGAAACTTTGGCCGCGGAAGCGAAGACGGTTTCGCTGGAGGAATTTGACCGGCTGAAGGCTGAGCGCGATTCGCTGCTGGACCGGCTGGCGCGGCTGCAGGCGGAATTTGAGAACGCCCGGAAGCGCGAGGCGCGAGAGCGGATCGAGTTCCGGGAGTTTGCTGTGGCCGGGGCGGTGGAGCTGTTTCTGCCTGTGCTGGATAACTTTTATCTAGCATTGAAGGCAAATGGGTCAGCCGAGCAGACGCGCGCTGGAATCGAACTGATTCTAAAACAAATGGAGGAAGCGCTGCGGACTTTGAACGTTCAGCCGATAGAGGCTGTAGGAGCGCCATTCGATCCGCGCCTGCATGAGGCGATCGAGATGGTTGAGAAGCCGGACGTTCCAGACCATCAGGTGTTTGACGAAGTGCGGCGCGGCTACCGGATCAAGGACCGGCTTCTACGTCCGGCCATGGTGCGCGTCGCCAGCAATCCGCAACAGAAGGAAGCATGAGTACAACCGCAAACGTGACTAAAGCCGATTACTACGAAGTGTTGAGTGTGAGCCGTACGGCCTCCGACCAGGAGTTGAAGAGCGCGTATCGCAGGCTGGCGATGCAGTATCATCCGGACCGGAATCCGGGAGACCATACGGCGGAAGAGAAGTTCAAGGAATGCAGCGAAGCCTACCAGGTGCTGAGCGACCCGGAGAAGCGCGCGGCATACGACCGTTATGGCCACGCGGGGGTTTCCGGAGCAGGGCAGGCGGGGAATCCGTTTGTGGACTTCCAGGACCTCGGGGACATTTTTGGGGACCTGTTCGGGTTCAACATGGGCGGAGGCGGCCGCCGGCAATCGCGGGCGCAGAAAGGCCGCGACCTGCGCTATGACCAGACAATTGAATTTGAAGAGGCGGTGTTCGGCAAGCAGACGGAAGCGACGATTCGGCGCATGGAAGCGTGCTTGGATTGTCGCGGGCTGGGCACGGCGAATGGGCGCGGACCGGCAACCTGCCCGCAGTGCCAGGGACGAGGGCAGGTTCGTTATCAGCAGGGCTTCTTCTCGATTGCGCGGACGTGCAACGCCTGCGGCGGGACGGGGTCGGTGATTTCCGATCCGTGCAAGACATGCCGGGGCGAGGGGCGTGTTGAGCGCGAACATACGATCAGTGTGAGCATTCCGGCGGGCGTTGAGGACGGGACGCGAATCCGTTACCAGGGCGAGGGCGATGCGGGACGCAACGGCGGGCCTTCCGGCGACCTGTACATTGTGCTGTCGGTAAAGCCGCACAAGTTCTTTGAACGCGACGGGCACGACCTGCACTGCCAGATTCCCGTATCGTTTGTGCAAGCCGCATTGGGCGCGGAGATCATGATTCCGACGCTGGAAGGCGACACGGCGCTGAAGATTCCGGAAGGGACGCAGAGCGGGCGGGAATTCCGCATGCGGAACAAAGGTGTTCCTTACCTGAACGAGCACGGCCGCGGCGACCTGATTGCGCAGGTGGTGGTGCTGACTCCGAAGAAGCTGACCAAGGTGCAGAAGGAGTTGCTCCGGCAGCTTGGCGATACGCTTACGGTGGAGAACACTCCGACACCGCGCGGCTTGTTTGAGAAGGTGAAAGAGATCTTTTCCTAGTATCATGCAATGAATTGATATGCGCGCGAGTTCCGTTTGTGCTTTCGTCTGCCTAATGATCTGCGCCGGAGCGATGCCGGATTCTCGCGGTCTGACTGCGCGTGACCAGGCGAAGGCGAATCTGGCGCATCTTAGCCTGGCCCAACTGGGCAACGTCAAAGTTACAACTACGACAAAAGAGCCGGAAGAAGTGTGGCAGACGCCGGCGGCCATCTACGTCATTACCCAGGAGGACATTCGCCGGTCAGGTGCGACGACGATTCCGGAACTGCTGCGGCTGGTTCCGGGCGTGGAAGTGGCGCGCATCGATTCTGACCATTGGGCGATTGGGGTGCGCGGGTTCAACGGGCAGTTTTCCAAGGCGTTGCTGGTAATGATTGATGGGCGCAGCGTGTATTCGCCGCTGTTTGCCGGAGTTTACTGGCAGGTGCAGGACACGCTGCTGGCCGATGTAGACCGGATTGAGGTGATTCGCGGGCCGGGCGGAACGATCTGGGGCGCGAATGCCGTGCAAGGCGTCGTCAACATTATTACGAAAAATGCAAGGGATACCCATGGGACGTATTTCACCGCATATGGCGGGAATGTGGACCAAGGCACGCTTGCGCTGCGCTATGGCGCGGAGCACAATCAAAACCTGGATTACCGCGCTTACGGCAAAGGTTCGATGTACGGGGCGGAGTTCCATCCTGACGGGCAGAATTTTGATGAATGGAAGATGGGGCAGCTTGGCTTTCGTACGGATTGGACGCCGAATTCACGTGATTCGCTGAACGTGCAGGGCGATTTGTACAAAGGCCGAGACGGAGAACGAGTGGCGATTTCACTGTATTCGCCGCCTTCGGTAGACGTGATTCAAGCTCCGGCGCATCAGACTTTCGGCGGAAATGTGGTGGCGCGGTGGCGTCACGAGGTGAGCGCCACTTCGGATTTCGAATTGCGCGGCTACTTTGATCGGACGCTGCGGTTCAGTCCGCAACTGGATGAAATTCGGAACACGGTTGATCTGGATTTTATGTACCACTTTGTTCCGGGCAATCGGCAGGACATTTTGCTGGGGGCGGGGGCGCGCTGGAGTCCGGACCATATCGGGCAGAAGTTTGCGACGCTGGATTTTGAGCCGCACGACGAAACTGACAGCATCTATAGCTGGTTTGCACAGGACCGGATCGGGATTGTTCCGAACACGCTGTCCTTAATTCTTGGTTCGAAGTTTGAACACAATAACCGGTCCGGTTTTGAGGTGCAGCCGAACGTTCGATTGCTGTGGACACCCACGCAGCACCAGACGTATTGGGCGGCAGTGACGAGGGCGGTTCGGACACCGTCGCGGCTGGATCAGGACCTGGAGCTTACGGATTACATAACAACCACGCCGGCGACCGGCCCTATTTTTCTCAGGGTTCTCGGCAGCAGGAATTTCAAATCGGAAGTGCTTTGGGGCACTGAGCTTGGCTATCGTACTTTGATCACGCACCACATTTACGTGGATACGTCGATCTTCCGCAATGATTACAACGATCTTTACGGTTACAGCCCGGCAATCCTTTTTGCCGAGCCTACGCCTGCTCCGCCGCACATCGTTTTTGAATGGCATCTGGCGAACGCGTTGAAAGGCGATACTTCCGGTGGGGAGATTGGTCCGGACTGGAAGCCCTCTCGATGGTTTGAGCTGAAGGGGTGGTATGCATATCTGCATCTGTATGTTCACGACAAGCCGGGATTCACGGATGATTTGAATACCGCTTCAGATAACGGTTCAAGCCCGCATCATCAGGTACGGGCGCAGGCGCTGTTTAGTTTTCCAAAAGGATTTGAGTTCAACACCACCTACCGCTATGTAAGCAGCCTTCCGGCTCAGAAGGTGGACTCGTACAGCACGGCGGATGCTCGTCTCGCGTGGCATCCGGCTTCGCATTGGGCATTGTCGGTGACGGGTCAGAATCTATTGCAGCCGCACCACGCCGAGTTCGGATCGGATGTGAATACGATTGTGGGAATCAAGCGGGCAGCCTACGCGAAATTGACCTGGACCCAATAAGTCTTATTCGAGCATGGCGGCCACAATGGCCATTGCGCTGATGACGGCGGTTTCCGCGCGCAGAATGCGAGGGCCGAGGCTTACGGGTTTCCAGCCTTCGGCATCGAACAGGGCCTCTTCTTCGGAGGTCCATCCGCCTTCCGGGCCGATGGCGAGGCGAATTTCTGGAAACTCATCTCCTGCATTTTTTGCAGAATCATTGAGAGCCTCAGAGATTGCGGCGCGGAGGGTGGTGGCGCGTTCCTGCTCGGCAAGCAGGAGTTTGAGCGCGTCGCCTTCGCGGCGGGCGGCCAGCTTGAGTTGGATGGCTTCTTCGATGACAGGTACATCAGAGCGGCGGGCTTGCTTTGCGGATTCGAGCGCGATGCGACGCCAGCGTTCCGTGCGGCCGCGAGCCGCCTGAGCCAGATGTTTTTCGGAACGCCGCGCGATGATCGGGACGATGCGGCTGACGCCGAGTTCGGTGGCTTTTTCAATAGCCCACTCCATACGGTCGAACTTGAAGACGGAGAGAAGTAGGGTGATGGGCAGCGCGGGGTCGGCCTCGACTTCGGCCAGGAGGTTGAAGCGGATGGTGTCCCCGGTGATGCCGGCAATAACGGCGTGCCAGACGTGGTCACCGGCTACGACGTCGAACTCCATGCCGGTTTGCGCGCGGAGAACGCGGATGAGGTGAGCGGCCTGCTCGCCGGTGAGGGTTGCGGTGGCTTCGTCCCAGGTATCGGCGATCCAGCGGCGGCGGGTCATAGAGTTATTGTCTCGCAAACCATGGGATGCCTGTAAACACTGAGGGGAACGCTTTCGCGTTCCCCTTTGGTGTTGCCTTGTGTTTGCTTGATTACTTCTTCTTCGCGGCCTTCTTTGCAGGTTTCTTAGCCGCTTTCTTGGCTGCCTTTTTCGTTGCCATAGTTTTCTATTCTCCCTTTTCACTGCAACTGAAATGTCGCAGTTAACGAATGTATAGAAGGAGGGAAAAAGAGTGTCAAGAAAAAAATTGCATATTCGAGATTTTTTTTTGAGCCGAGAGGCACATTGGATTTTTGATTAGAGGAGGTGATTGTGCCTGGCGACGACGATGAGGATTCCGGTAAACGCATCGTGCCAGGCGTGAGCGATCATTCCGGCGCGAAGACTACGACGCTGAATCGCGAGCAGGCAGAACATCACGCCGTAAACGACGATGGCGATCATGCCGCCGATGCCTTCATATCCGTGGGCTGCTCCGAAGAGTAGAGATGAGATGAGGACACCGATCCATAGCTTGCTGCGGATGGACGAGAACTGCTGCAGCAGGTAGCCGCGGAAGACAAATTCTTCGACAATGCCTGCGATAATGCAGAGCGCGATCCAGACGATGATCTGCAAGAGGGTTTGCGGCGCGAGTGCGATGACCGCCTTTTGCTCGTGCATAAGGTGAGCGAGGTGCAGCAGCAGCGATATGGCGGCGAGGATGATGATTGCGATGATCCAGAAGATGAGAGCCACGCCGAAGTCACGTGCGAACTCTTTGAAGCCGGGGCGGCGGAGGCCAAGAACTTCGCGGACAGGCGTGCGGCGCATTCGGAGTCCCCACCACGCGATGAGGCCGAGGAAGCACTCCCACGCGATGGTGATGATGTAGCGCTTAATGTGGCCGCCGCCAAAGCCTGCGGACCTGGATTGGAGAGTGCTGAGAATTGAAATGCAGAGCAGAATGGCGACAATGATGGCGGTGTGCCACCACGGAGCGACGGGGCTGGTTCGGTTGGGCCAGGCAACGAGGGAAGATGGTGATTCGGAGGTGTTCTCTGATACCTTCATGGGTTCACTGTTTCGAGTGTAGAAGCGATCTCGGGATTCGACCAAGCTGCTTCAGTTGGGCTTTATCCAATATTCGAAGAATAGCCGTTAGCGGGGACGCTTTGTTATTGAAATGAAGCTGGAGTCGTGGAGGCGCATCGAAAAGTGAAGACAGGGGGAGCTATGGACGAGGTTGTGATTGTTGCGGCGGCGCGGACGCCGGTAGGGAAGTTTCAGGGGGCGCTAAGCGGATTTTCAGCGACGCAGTTGGGCGCGATTGCGGTGCGCGAGGCGGTGAAGCGGGCGAAGTTGGAGCCGGCCCAGGTGGACGAGTGCATTCTGGGCAATGTTGTGTCGGCGGGGCTGGGGCAGAATCCGGCGCGGCAGGCGGCGCTCTACGGAGGATTGCCGCCAGAGGTGAGTGCGCTGACTATCAACAAGGTCTGCGGGTCAGGGCTGAAGGCGATTGCGCTGGCGGCACAGGCGATCCAGACGGGCAACTCGCAGATTGTGGTGGCGGGCGGAATGGAGTCGATGACCAACGCGCCGTATCTGCTGCCGCAGGGGCGCAGCGGGTTCAGAATGGGGAATTCCGTTGTGGTGGATTCGATGGTGCATGACGGGCTGTGGGACGCCTTCAATGACTACCACATGGGAGTGACGGGCGAGAACGTGGCGGAGAAGTACGGCATTACACGCGATGAGCAGGATGAATATGCGCTGAATTCGCATCGCAAGGCGGCGGCGGCGCGGCGGGAGGGCCGCTTCAAAGATCAGATTGTTCCGGTTGAGATTCCGGCGAAGAAGAAGGGGCAGGCGCCGACAGCGATGGATGCAGATGAATCGATTCGGGAGGATGCAAGCATTGAGGCGCTGCGCGCTTTGAAGCCGGCGTTTAAGAAAGACGGTACGGTGACGGCGGGGAATGCTCCGGGAGTGAACGATGCGGCAGCGGCGGCGGTGGTGATGACAGCGGCCAAGGCGCGCGAGCTTGGGCAGAAGCCGCTGGTGCGGATCAAGGCGCAGGCGACGAGCGGGATTGATCCGAAGTGGGTGATGATGGCTCCGGTGAGCGGCGTGCGGAAGGTGCTGGAGCGGGCAGGATGGACGACGGAGAGCGTAGACCTCTATGAACTGAACGAGGCGTTTTCGGTTCAGGCCATTGCGGTGACACGAGAGTTGGGGATTCCTTTGGAGAAGGTCAATGTGAACGGCGGCGCGGTGGCGATTGGGCATCCGATTGGAGCGAGCGGGGCGCGGGTGCTGATTACTCTGATCTACGAGATGGTTCGGCGCGATGCCAGGCGCGGAGTGGCGGCGCTTTGCCTGGGCGGCGGAAACTCGGTGGCGATGGCAGTGGAGCTCTGAATTTAGCTAGGGATGTTTTTTCTGCGGGAAAGGACGAAGGCGTTATCGCGCTTGCGGCTGCCCTTGGAGGCGTGCTCAATCTTGCGCCAGAATCCAACGAAATAGTCGATAGCGGAGATGGTGGAGATGCCGGCCATGTAATAAATGCCGACAACGGCGATCAGGTCGATGGGCATGATGAACCAGCCGAAGTGCACGACATGCCAGCCGTGATCAAGGATGACAAACCCGACGGACACTATCTGGATCACAGTTTTGAGTTTGCCCACGTCGCTGGCCTGGATGGTGAAACCTTCAGAAGATGCGATGGAGCGGAGGCCGGTGACGAGGAATTCGCGTCCAATGACCAGGACGGCGATCCAGGGCTTGACGACGTGCGGGTTGTACTCGACCAGAGTGATGTAGGCGGCGGTGATGAGCAGCTTATCGGCGAGTGGATCAAGCAGCATGCCCATGGTGGTGATTTGCCCGCGCCGTCGGGCGAGGAAACCATCGACTCCATCGGTGATGGAGATGAGGATGAAGAAGAGTACGGCCACGATTTCCTGCTCACCGTAGAATCCTCCGTGTGGGAAGTGGGGCGAGAGTATCCAGATGAGGATGGGGACCGCGGCGATGCGGCTGACCGTGATGGAATTGGGCAGATTCACGAGTTCAACTCTGCGAGGGTGGGCTAAGAGTCATTATAGGGCTGCTTTTGAGAGATAATAAGCCTCTTATGTTTGATGTGTAAGGGAGAGCGGGAGATGAGAAAGGCTTGCGTCCGGTCAATGGCTTTGGGGGTGGTGTGGGCGGTGTGGCTGGCGATGGGGTGTTCGGGTGCTCTGAAGCCGACGAACGCGAAGCTGACAGCAGGGCTGAATTCCTATTTTGCGGACCATTCGGAGTGCCTGTTCCCGCAGGGAATGCGGTTTCCGTATGAGGTGACGCCTGGAAAAGGCTCCAAAGCAGAAGAGAAGAAGATGGACGCGCTGAAGGCCGCCGGTTTGCTGAATGAGTTGAAGGACCTGACGTTACATGTAGAGCGGTATTCGCTGAACGCGCAGGGCGAGCGGGTGGCTCCGAGGTTTTGTTATGGCCACAGGGTGGTGACGAGCGTGGATGGGTTCACTCCGCCAGTGAAGCAGGGGAATTTGATGGAGACGACGGTGACGTTTCACGCCAGGATGCGGGACGTTCCGGTATGGGCGAAGACGGATGAGTTGAAGGCGGCGTTTCCGGAACTGGCGGCGAACCTTTCGGCTCCGCAACAGGGGCAGATGGTGATGGCGACGGCGGGTGTGGGCTGGAGCGTCCGATGAGGGAATGGCCGTCCAGGCGCACGCGCCTTAGGCGCCTTCGTGGAACATACTTTGATGGCCACTCCCGCTGGTTGCGGGTGCGACTTAGTACCGGTTATGCGTAGAGGCCGCGCTGTTTGATGGTGAAGGCGACGCGGTCGATGGCGAGCATGTAGGCGGCGATGCGGTTGTTGACGGCATGAGTTTCGGCGTAGCGCATTACATCGTCGAAGCTTTCGGCCAGGATGGCTTCAAGCTGTTCATTGACCAGCGCCTCTTTCCAGAAGTAGCCCTGGCGATCCTGCACCCATTCGAAGTAGGAAGCGGTGACGCCTCCTGCGTTGGCGAGGATGTCGGGGATGACGAAGACCCGCTTTTGCTGCAGAATGTCATCGGCGACAGCGGTTGTTGGGCCGTTGGCGCCTTCGCAGACAATTCTTGCCTTGAGATTTTCCGCATTGCGGCTGGTAATGACGTTTTCGGTGGCGGCGGGGATAAGGATTTCGCACTCGGAGGCGAAGACCTGGTCGGGGTCGGCGGCTTCGGCGGCTTTGAACCCGAGCACGGAGCCGTTGCGCTGGCGATATTCGATTAAGGAAGAAATGTCGATGCCGTTGGGGTTGTAAAGAGCGCCGTCATATTCGACGACGCCGATGATCTTGTAGCCCTTTTCCTGAAGGAGATGGGCGGCGTTGGAACCTACGTTGCCAAAGCCCTGTACGATGACGCGGCAGCCGTCGCGCTGGATATTGAGATAGCGGAGCGCCTGGTCGCAGATGACGCTGACGCCGCGGCCGGTGGCCTCGCGGCGTCCGCGGGAGCCGCCTATATTGATGGGTTTGCCGGTGACGACGCTGGTGACGGTCTGGCGCATGTGCATGGAGTAGGTG
>JBOGMA010000366.1:0-6539 GCA_050746465.1 Acidobacteriaceae bacterium | reverse complement strand
TGGAGAGAAAAACCGTTCTTCCGACTCAAGACGGCGGGCGCGGGCGGACTTATTCTGGTTTTGTTATTGCACTTTAAAGACCTCCTGCCCTGGCCGCCGTCACACGGTCAGGGTTTCTTTTTTGGGCGCGATAGCCGGCGCGCGCGAAGGATTCAGATGAATTCTGTTCCCCAGAGGTCGTGCAGGTGGAGGACGCCTTCGAGCACGCCATTCGCGTCCACCACTAAAAGCGAAGTGATTTTCGTTTCCTCCATCAGGCTGAGCGCCTTGACGGCGAGTTCGCCGGCGGGGATGGTGCGGGGGTGGGGGTTCATGGCGTCTCCGGCGGTTTTGTTGAGCGCGTCGGAGCCTTCGCGCTCGAGCAGGCGGCGCAGGTCGCCGTCGCTGAGGATGCCGAGCAGACGCCCATTTTCGTCGACCGCCGTCATGCCCAGTTTTTTGCGGGACATTTCGTAGATCACGTCCTTCATGGGCGTGTTGCGCTGGACGCGCGGGACGGCGTCGCCGGTGTGCATGAGTTGATCGACGCGGGCGAGGCGCTTGCCGAGTTTGCCGCCTGGGTGCAAGGCGGCGAAATCTTCAGCGCGGAATCCTTTTTTGAGCGAGACGGCGATGGCGAGGGCGTCGCCCAATGCAAGCATGGCAGTGGTGGATGCGGTGGGCGCGAGGCCGAGTCCGCAGGCTTCAGCGGGAACGCTGCAATCGAGAGCGACATCGCTGGAGCGGGCCAGGGTGGATTGGGAATCGCAGCAAAAGCTGATGAGCGCGTCGCCGATACGCTTGATGTTGGCGAGCAGGCGAAGGATTTCTTCGGTTTCGCCGCTGGACGAGAGGGCGATGACAACGTCGCCCTGGGCCAACATGCCGAGGTCGCCGTGGACGGCTTCCGCGGGATGAAGAAAGAGCGCTGGGCTGCCGGTGGAACTGAGCGTTGCGGCGATTTTCTGAGCGATGATGCCGCTCTTGCCCATTCCGGTGACGACGACGCGGCCGCGGCCTTCTCCGCAGTGCAGAATGCATTCGACGGCACGGTCGAAATCGGCGGCCATGGGGCCTTCGAGCCGGTCGGCAAGGGCCATGAGGGCCTCGGCTTCAATGCGTACCAGCCGCGATGGAGTGTGGTGCGTCAAACAGGTCGATGCTATCAGAGATAGCGGCTTGGGCGGCAGGGGCCAGCGAAGACTACTTGCAGGCTGTTTTTTCGAGTAGGCAAACCCGATCTGACTCAGACATCTATAACCAAAGGTTGGTTCATCTCAACCGTGAAGGTAAGTTCATCGGGCATTTACAGATTATCCGGAACAGGAGTCTCGATATGTACAGAGCAACGATTTCCGCGCTGTCCAGCATTGCGGTCGCTTGTTTTTTCCTGCTGGGAACCAGCGGCTTGGCGAGTGCGCAAAGCACGGCAAAAATGCATTCACAAATGAAGCACCACAGCACCTCGATCACCGGCTGTCTGCAGAAGGGCGATGAGGCTGGCGAATATTCTATGAAAACAGCCGACGGGAAAGCCTACGGACTGACGAGCAAAAAGGTGAAACTCGCAGGACATGTGGGCCAGAAGGTAAAGGTGCGCGGCTACATTACACCCGAATCCGCGGAAACCGAACAAAATGAGCAACCCTCCGCTGGCGCCGAGAAGGGTGGAGACATCGACATGACGGTGACCAGTCTGAAAATGATAAGCAGGTCCTGTCAGATGTAAATGGCGCATTTGTTCGTGCCTTAGAAAGCCGCGGCTCCTTCTACCCCTTCGCTCGCCTCAGCGCGAGGCTAGTAGAATCGAAGGCAGAGGAATGCGCGGTGAAACGAAACGTTGCGGTGATTGTGGCGGTGGTTGTGGCGGTCGGGCTGATGGTCTGGGCCGGGGTGACGAACTACCGGCATCGTCAGGAGCAGCAGGCGAAGATCAACCAGCCTCATATGATTTTGACCACGCCGGCGGATACGCCTGGCGATGCGGCGTCAGCGGGCTCTGAAGGTTTTGACATGCATCCGTTGGTGGGGAGGGCGGCTCCGAATTTTACGCTGAAGGATACGGAAGGGAAGAAGGTCTCGCTCGCGGATTACAAGGGCAAGGCCGTGGTGGTGGACTTCTGGGCGACGTGGTGCGCGCCCTGCAAGATTGAGATTCCCTGGCTGGAGCAGTTCAACAACGAGTACGCGGGCAAGGGGCTGCAAGTTTTAGGAATCTCCGAAGACAACCTTGACCTGGAAGATAAGGCTGCGTTGGCGAATGAGAAGAAGGACATCACCGACAAGGCCGCGCAGATGAAGATCAATTACCCGGTGCTGTTTGACGACACCAACGTCTCGACTCCCTACGGCGGAGTGGACGGGCTGCCCACGACATTTTTTATCGACCGCAGCGGGAAGGTGGTTGCATCGACGGTGGGTTTGGTTTCGAAAGATGAGATTGAGGCCAACATCAAGAAGGCGTTGAGCAGCGGGGCGCAGTCGTGAAGCGGCTTTGGTGCGTGGCGGTGGCGTTAGTGTTTTCGGGAGCGACTCTGGCGAGTCTGGCTCCGGCGCAGAAGCTGCCTTGGCAGACGACAAAACGGCCGCAGGACGTGCGGTATCTTTTCCCGGAGCAGGTTTCGGTAGCGGCGGGCAAGGACGCTGTTGTCGAGATGCACTTCAGGATCACGCCGGGCATGCACATCAACTCGCATGTGCCGAGCGAAAAGGGATTGATTCCGACGCAGTTGAAGTTGGGCCAGGCGGCGGGGGTGAAGTTGGATGCGGTGGCGTATCCGGCGGGCTCGGAGTATGCGATTGCGGCAATGCCCAAAGTCAAGCTGAGCGTGTACTCGGGCGATTTTGTATTGCGGGCGCATGTGAAGGCGGCGGCGGGGCAGCATTTGCTTCAAGGCTCACTGCGCTACCAGGCTTGCGATGTGAATGCATGCTATCCGCCGCGTGACGCTCCGGTGGCGGTGGATGTGATTGCGCGGTAGTTTTCCCGAAATTCAATTCTTCACGATTGATTCAACCATGGCGGCGATGCGCGCGGCTGCGTCGGGGTGCGCGAGTTTGCGCGCCTGTTCTGACATGCGCTGGAGTTCGGATGGATTGCCGAGCAGGCTGATCAGCGATTTCTGAAGGCGCTCAGGCGTCAATTCCGATTCCAATATCATTTGTGCCGCGCCTGCTTCGACCAGTGCTTCGGCATTTTTGCGCTGATGGTCGTCGGCGGCCTGCGCAAAGGGAATGAGGAGCGAAGGCTTGGACGCAGCGGCGAGTTCGGCCACGGTGCTGGCTCCGCTGCGGGCTAAAACCAGATCGGCGGCTTCAAAGCGGCGCGGCATGTCGTCGAGGAACGGCTGTACCTGCCAGCGGTCGGGTGGGGCTCCGCTGGCCTGGTAGGCGGCCAATGTTGTTTCTGCGTGGCGTGCTCCGGCCTGATGAAGGATGGTTAGTCCGGGAACGGCGTCGAGCAGGGCCACGACGATTTTGGGCATCACGTTATTGAGGATGCGCGCTCCCTGACTGCCTCCGAAGACGAGCAGATGCGGCGGTGCGCCTGAGGGACGAGGCTGGAGTCGGAAAAATTCTTCACGGACCGGGATTCCGGTGAGCTGCGGGTTGCGGAAGTATTTTTCGGCGATGGCGAAGTTCACCGCTGCGGCGTTCACTCGCTTGCCCACGAGCCGATTGGCGAGCCCCGGAAAGGCATTGGGTTCAAAAGCGAGGGTGGGGGTTCCGGAAAGGACGGCTGCGCCCATGGCGGGGCCGGAAGCATAACCGCCGACGCCGACGACTGCGTCCGGGCGGAACCGGCGCAGCAGTTTGCGGCAGCGGACGAGGCTGAGCGGCAGGTCGAGCAGGGTGCGAGCCTTGGTGGCGAGCGAGACGTTCTTAAGCTGGCCAACCTGGATGAGGGACAGCGGGTATCCGGCCTGCGGAACGAGGCGGGATTCAAGGCCGCGAGGGGTCCCGATGAAGAGAATCTCCGCTCCGTACGCTGCTTTGAGGGCATCGGCGATGGCAAGCGCGGGAATGATGTGTCCGCCGGTGCCGCCGCCTGCGATGGCGATTCTGGGCTGCGGCTTCATGGCTCCTTTTCAGCGGAGACGATGGCGATAGGGAATGACAAGTGAATCTTGCCGTCGGTGCGGCTGGGGGCCATGTCGAGGAAGTCCGATTCCAATGCATCGGCGAACATCCGGCGGACGCGGGCCTCGTCTCCTTCGCGTGGGAAGGAGTGCGCGAGAAGGGAATCGAGGTCTTCGCGCAGGCGGAGAGTTTCGACTTTGGGCTGACGAAGGCCGGCGGCGACGAAGAGTCCGGCCAGTTCTTCGGGAGGCATGGCACGGGTGTGGGAAGGGTCACGAAGACGCTCGACGCGATTGAAGGCGTCGGCCCTGGAGGTTTCCGGCGCACTGTCGGCTACGACGATGCGTCCGCCGCCGCGGCATACGCGCACCATTTCGCCGAGCGCGGTGGACGGGTCAACGAGATGATGGAAGACAAAGCGGCAGCTCACGATGTCGAATTGATGGTCGGAGTAGGGCAGATCGGTGATGTCGCCCATGTCCCAGGTGAGATTGCTGAGCCCCTGATCGGCCTGGGTTTTTCGGGCCTGTTCGAGCATGGCGGGAGTTAAATCGATGCCGGTGGCGTGGCGGACAACGCGAGCAAAGGCGCAGCCGAGAATGCCAGGGCCGCAAGCTACATCGAGGACCGTGTCTTCAGGCTGCGGCCGGGCGGCGCTGATGATGCGCTGCAACAAGTCCTGATTGCGCGTAGAGCGGGCCTGGGCGAAGGGCTCGGCCTGGCGGGTGAACTGATCGACAATTTCCGCGTTGTGGTCCATATCAATCAACCTCTCGGGTGATGTTGAGCAGCACGCCGAGCGAGGCGAGCACGAAGAACAGGGAGGTTCCGCCGTAGGAGATGAGCGGAAGAGTGATGCCCTTGGTGGGCACCAGGGCGAGCACCACGCTGATGTTGAAGAAGGCCTGGATGATGAGCGTGGCGGTGATGCCGAAAGCGAGAAAGCGGGCGAAGGGGTCTTTACATAGAATGGCGGCGCGCATGCCGCGATAGCCGAGAGCTACGAAGAGGCCGACGACGAGAATGGTTCCGAGCAGGCCCAACTCTTCGGCGATGTTGGCGAAGATGTAGTCGGTGTGCGGCTCGGGAAGGTAGAAGAGCTTTTGCACGCCGTCCATGTAACCGCGTCCCCACAGGCCTCCCGTGCCCACGGCGATGAGCGACTGAATGATGTGGAAGCCTTTGCCGAGCGGGTCGGACTCGGGATTGAGGAAGGCGAGGATACGCTCGCGCCGCCACGCTACGCGAAAGAGCATGAAGTAGAGCACAGGGGCGGCCGCGAGCGCGGCGTAGGCGAGATAGCGCCAGTTCATGCCGGCAAGGAAAAGCATGAGCGCGGTGACGGTGGCGCAAACCAAAGCGGTGCCGAGGTCGGGCTCCTTCAATATGAGCACGATGAAGATCAGGCTGGGCAGCGCGGCGGGCAGAATGGTGCTACGGAAGCTCCCGATGGAACCCATGCGGTCCTGCAGGAACCATGCGAGAAAGAAAACGAGGATGGGCTTGGCGAGTTCAGATGGCTGGAAGGAGATGGGGCCAAGGTAAATCCAGCGGTGGGCGCCGTGCGAGTCGCGCATGGCGAAGGCGGCGAGCAGCAGCAAAGTTGTGACGGCGATGGCGGGGAAGACGAAGTTCGGGCCGTTGTAGCGGCGGTAATCGACCTTCATGAGGAGGACCATGGCGAGCAGTCCGAGCGCCGCATAGCCGGACTGGAGAAGAACGAAATGATAGGGAGAGCCGTCGTGGGCCTTGGCTATGACGGCCGAGGCGCTGAAGACCATCAGCAGGCCGATGACGACCAGGATCAGCGTGACTCCGAAGAGCCACTTATCGACGCCTACACGTTTTGCCATGCACCTGACCCGAAGCGCGCCATCACCAGTTCTTTAAAAACGCGGCCGCGATGCTCGTAATTCTCGAACTGGTCGAAACTGGAGCAGGCGGGCGCAAGCAGAATTACCTCGCCGGGCTGGGCAACTTCCGCGGCGGCGGCCACGGCCGCTTCCAACGATCCGGAATGAACAAGGGGCACTGCGCCTTGAATGTGGATGGCGATTTTCTCCGCGGCGGCGCCGATCGTGTAGACGGTCTTGACGCGCTCTTCGAGCAAGGGACGCATGAGCCGGTAGTCGGAATCCTTGTCCTTGCCTCCGAGGATGAGGTGAATGCCGCCGGGGAAAGCGGCGATGGCCTTCATCGCGGCGTCAACATTGGTGGCTTTGGAGTCGTTGTAGTAGTCAACGCCGTCGATTTCCGCGACAAACTCCAGGCGGTGCTCGACGGCATGGAACTTCTCGATCGCTATGCGGATGGACTCGGCGGGAATGCCGGCGACACGCGCCGCGCACACAGCGGCGAGGACATTCTCGACGTTGTGCTCGCCTTTGAGGGGGATGGATGCGGCTTTGAGGATGAATTCGGGAGCGGACTGCTCGGTGGCGCGGAAGAGGATGGCGCCCTCGTGTACGAAGGCTCCCTGG
>JBOGMA010000365.1:0-3759 GCA_050746465.1 Acidobacteriaceae bacterium | reverse complement strand
GCGATGGTTCGACCTTCAAGGGCAACGACATCGAGCGCTTCTATCGCTACGGCCTGCTCGTCAATCCCCGTCTGCAGGTCTATAAGCCCTGGCTCGACCCGGACTTCATCGAGGAACTGGGCGGCCGTGCGGAGATGTCGGCGTTCATGCGGAAGTCCGGTTTCGGCTACAAGATGTCCGCCGAGAAGGCCTACTCAACCGACTCCAACATCCTGGGCGCAACCCACGAGGCCAAGGACCTCGAGCAGCTTGCCAGCAATATCCGAATCGTTGAGCCCATCATGGGAACGGCGTTCTGGCGTGGCGATGTCGATGTGCGTCCCGAAGAGGTGACGGTGCGCTTTGAGGAAGGCTTTCCGGTAGCTCTGAATGGCAGGGGGTTTTCTGATTCGGTTGAGCTGCTGCTCGAAGCCAATCGCATCGGAGGACGTCACGGTCTCGGCATGAGCGATCAGATTGAAAACCGCATCATCGAAGCCAAGAGCCGAGGCATCTATGAGGCTCCGGGTATGGCCCTGCTCTTCATCGCGTATGAGCGGCTCATCACCGGCATTCATAATGAGGACACGATCGAGCAATACCGCGAGAACGGCCGCAAACTGGGCCGCCTTCTTTACCAGGGACGATGGTTCGATCCGCAGGCCATTATGCTGCGCGAATCGGCGCAGCGCTGGGTTGCGAGCGCCATCACCGGGCAGGTCACACTCGAATTGCGCCGAGGCAACGACTACTCGATCCTGAATACGGAGTCGCCAAACCTTACGTTTCATCCAGAACGTCTCAGCATGGAGAAGACCGAGTCCGCCTTCTCTGCGCGTGACCGCATTGGCCAGCTTACCATGCGCAATCTCGACATCACCGACACCCGTGCCAAGCTGATGAGCTATGCCCAGACGGGCCTGATCACGCTGAGTCATGGTTCAGAGATGCCGCAACTGAGCAGTGGAATGAAAAATGGGGCGGGCGCGAAAGGCAAAGAGAATTGATGAGCGAACATACCACCAAAATGTGGTCCGGGCGCTTTCGCGAGCCGCTGGATCCGTTCTTCGATCAATGGCAGCGGTCGATTCGGTTTGACTGGCAGCTTCTGCCTGACGAGATTGCTGCCAGCCGCGCGCATGCCCTTGCGCTTGAAGCTGCGGGAGTGCTCACGTCTGCCGAGACAAAGAAGATTCGCGAGGCTCTGTCGGGTGTTCTTGATGCGTATTCGACGAAGCCAGAAGATGTTGCGGGTCATCCGGAAGCTGAGGACATCCATCACTTTGTTGAGTTGAAACTGGTGGAGCGGGTTGGGGATCTGGGCCTGAAGCTGCACACTGGGCGCAGCCGCAACGAACAGATTGCGACCGATCTTCGGTTGCATGTTCGCGCTCGGATTGAGGAACTGCGCGGACTGCTTGCCGGGTGGGCGAATGCGCTGGTGCAGCAGGCCAAGGCCGCGGGTGATGCGGCGATGCCGTCGTATACGCATTTGCAGCGGGCCGAGCCGGTGCTGCTGGCGCATTGGCTGCTGGCTTATGTGCAGATGCTGCTGCGGGATATTTCGCGGCTGGAAGATTGCGGGCAGCGGCTCAGTTATTGTCCGCTTGGCTCGGGAGCAATTGCGGGTGCGACGCTGGCGCTGGATCGTTCGATTGCGGCGCGCGAGCTGAATTTTTCCGCGCCTACGGCCAACAGCATGGACGCGACCAGCGACCGCGATTTTGTGCTGGAGTTTCTGCAGGCGTTGACGGTGATTGCGCTGCATGCAAGCCGGTTTGCGGAGGAGATCACGCTTTTTGCTACGGCGGAGTTTGGATTCGTGGAGCTTCCGGAGGCGTTCTCGACGGGATCGAGCGCGATGCCGCAGAAGAAGAATCCGGATTTGACGGAGTTGGTTCGTGCGAAGGCGGGACGCATTCACGGGGCGGCGGAGGCGGTCACGCTGCAACTGAAGGGGCTGCCGCTGGCTTACAACAAAGATATGCAGGAGACGCAGGAGCCGATTTTTCTGGCTTCGAGTGAAGCGCAGAAGATGCTGCGGGTGCTCGGGGCGTTCACTTTGGCACTGGAATTCCGGAAGGAGCGGATGCTCGCAGCTTCTGAATCGGGATTTCTGAATGCGATGGCCGCTGCGACATATCTCGTATACAAGGGAGTTCCCTTTCGCAAGGCGCATGAGAAGATCGGCCATGCGGTGCGCTACTGCCTGGATAAAGGCTGCGAGTTGAATGCGCTTACTCTGGACGAGTTGAAGAAGTTCGGTTCGGAATTTGAGGATGATTTTTTCGCGGCGATTACGCTTGAAGCGACGCTGGACTGCCATGACGTGACCGGAGGAACGGCGCGCAGGCGGGTTCGCGAGGCGCTGGCTGAAGCGGAGGCCCGCATTCAGGCGCTGATGCCGCAAACCGAGGTGGCCCATGCAGGTGCGTAAAGCGCGCCTTCAGGATGCGACCAACATCTACGAACTGGTGAACAGCCTGTCGCATGATGGCACGCTGCTGCGGCGCGCCTTTGCGGAGATTTGCGAGAATATTCGCGACTTTACGGTTGCCGAGACCGAGACGGGAGTTTTCCTGGGCTGCGGCGCTCTGCATTTTTACGGGCCTCATCTTGTCGAGGTGCGGTCCATTGTTGTGCGTCCGGAGGCGAAGGGGCACGGGGCCGGCGGCGGGATTCTCGCTTCGCTCCTTGAAGAAGCGGAGATGCATGGGGTTGGGTGCGTGTGTTTGTTTACCCGTATCCCGGGGTTCTTCTTCCGTTACGGGTTTCGTGAAATTGAGGACAGGACGGCGCTGCCCGACAAAATATTCAAGGATTGCCAGAACTGCCCTCGCCTGTATCGCTGCGATGAGGTGGCGATGGTGCGCGGCCAGGTGCCGAAGGTTTCCATTCTGGGCCCGCGCATCGAGGCAGAGCAGCTTTTTCGCATTTCAGATTAGAGAAGCATCCAAAGGAAATGCGCATCTCTGGTCTTTGGATCCTGCTGATCTTTGCGGTGTTCGCCACCGCGGTAATGCTGCTGCTCCTTCATCGTACGCGGCTCGGCGATCTGATACACACGAGCATCCGCGATCGCCCGCGACGCCGATTGTTTATCGCCTCCGTCAGCTTTTTCGTTGCGTTCATCGGCGTGCGGCTACTGGTTGCCGCTATTGTGTACAATGTTGGCCCGTTTGGGTGGGTTGAGTTCCACGGGCGGCACATTCACCATCTGGTGTGGGGAATCCTTATTCTGCTTGTGGTTGGTTATGCGTGGCTGGCTGAGATCGGCTCCGGCTCAACACCGACGTCGATTTTTATGGGGCGGCTGCTGGCGGTTCTTTATGGAGTTGGCGCGGCGCTGACGCTGGATGAATTTGCGCTGTGGCTGAATCTGGCGAATGTCTACTGGTCGCCGGAGGGTCGCGAGAGCATTGACGCGGTGATTGTATTTGGAGCGGCGCTCGCGGCGGGGACGTGGGGAGCACCGTTCTTCAACTCGCTGCGGAAGCGGAAATGATTATTGTGCGGCGGCGGGTTCGATTTTCAGCAGCTTCATAAATTGATCGAAGTCGGGGCGGACTTTGAGCAATTCTGTTTGCAGAGTGGTGAGGGTGGCGATTCCGATCCACTTTTCCATGCGGATGTAGTGCTGCACCTGGAAGACTTGCGTCTGGTTCAGGGGTTGGTGCTTGATCATGAGGAGCGCCGCTTCCGTAGCGCCCGGATAGGCTAGCGGCGCGGGGCCGGCAATAACGGGATCGAGGACCGTTCGCTTCATGATGGTGATCTGCG
>JBOGMA010000364.1:0-8580 GCA_050746465.1 Acidobacteriaceae bacterium | reverse complement strand
TCGCAACCGTCGCCGCCATCGGCGGAGGATGGGTAGTCCGCGCCAACGAATACGGCCGCATCGCCGCGCTGGTTCTCCTCGGATTCTTCGGCGTCGCGCTGCTCTTCTCCGGACTGGCCGAGTGGCTTGCCCGCCCGCTGGTACGCGTCGGAGACCGCCTTTCCCGCTCTTCTTCCGGAGGCTCCGGCACAGGCCAGTCGTTCATCCTCGGCATTGCCACCGGACTGTTATGGGCTCCCTGCGCCGGTCCCATCCTCGGTCTGGTCCTTACCGTGGCCGCGATCAATGGCGCCAGCGCGCACACCTCGGTGCTGCTGCTTGCTTATGCTCTTGGCGCGGCAACTTCGCTGGCTATAGCCCTGCTGGCGGGCGGACGGCTCTTCTCTCGCCTGAAGCGCTCGCTTGGCGCAGAGGCGTGGATTCGTCGTGGTCTCGGCGTCGCCGTCCTGCTGGGAGTCTGCGCCATCGCTCTTGGCGCGGATCGGGGCGTGCTGGCCCGAATTTCGCTCGGGAGCACGTCGTCAATCGAGCAGAGCCTCATCAACCACCTGAAACCTCACTGGCCGATGGGGACCGTTGAGGCGGCCTCCGACCCCGCCAACTTCACTCCTAAAATCCTGAAGCGCCTCTCCGGAGCCACCGCCTGGATCAACTCTCCCGCGCTGACTCCAAAGGACCTCAAAGGCAAGGTCGTTCTGGTTGATTTCTGGACTTATTCCTGCATCAACTGCCTGCGCACGCTGCCCTACACCAGCGCCTGGTACGCGGCCTACAAAGACGACGGTTTTGTCGTCATCGGCGTCCACACTCCGGAGTTTCCTTTCGAAAAAGAGCTGTCCAACGTGCAGCGCGCGGTGCACGATCTCAAGATCACGTATCCGGTCGCACTCGACAGTGACTACAAGATTTGGAAAGCCTTCGACAACGAATACTGGCCCGCCGATTACCTCATCGACTCCACCGGCCGCATTCGCTCGCACCATTTCGGCGAGGGAGACTACAAGAAAACCGAGCAGGAGATTCAAAAACTGCTGAAAGAGCGCGGCGACGCGGTGTCCTCCGGATTCGTGCAGGTCGACGGGAAAGGCGTGGAGGAGGCTCCCGATATGGCGCAGGTGCAGTCGCCGGAAACGTACGTCGGCTACGCTCGGGCGCGGAACTTCGTGGAAGGCGGAGGCGGATTTCTGGGACTGCGGCACGATGAGGCCCACACCTACTCGGGCCCAAAGCACCTGGAGCTAAACCAGTGGGCGCTGACCGGCAATTGGACGGACGAGGCCCAGGTGGCCATCCTGAACAAGGCGCCGGGACGGGTCGATTTCGCCTTCCACGCCAGAGACCTTCACATTGTTCTTGGACCCAGCTCCAACGGCGCCCCGGTTCGCTTCCGTGTTTTTCTCAACGGGCAGGCGCCGGGCGCCAATCATGGCACAGACGTGAACGCGCAGGGCTACGGAGCGGTCACCGACCAGCGGCTTTACCAGATCATTCGCCAGTCCGATCAGATTAAGAACAGCGTGCTCTCGATCCAGTTCCTCGATCCCGGCGTTCACGTCTATTCCTTTACCTTCGGATAAATCCGGCCTATGTTTTGGCCTGCTCTTCCTTCGGGCTGGACCATCCTCCCGCTGGTGGCGGAAAATTCCCGATCTCGGTCGGCCCCCAGGTCCCAGGCTGGTAGATCAGAGGCTTCGGCGGGTTTTTCAGTACCGAGTCCAGAATGCGCCATGACTCCTCGACGTAATCCTCACGCGCAAACCAGGTCATGTTCCCATTCATCGCGTCCTGCAGCAGTTCTTCATAAGGAAGCAGGTTTTCCGGGCCGCAGTCCTCATCTACCGTAAGTTCTGTCATGCAGCCCAGCAGGCGGTCTCCCGGCTGCTTTACCGAGGCGCCAATTCCCGTTTCCGGAGTTGGGCTCATACGGAAGCGAACATAATTCTGGGGCGTAAGGTCTTCGGAAAAAACGGGCGGCGTCTGGCGAAATTTCGCGACGACCTCGGTCGCCGTAGCAGGGAGCGATTTTCCAGCGCGAATGTAAAACGGAACATCGCGCCACCGCCAGGAGTTGATGGAAAGCCGAAGCATGGCGAAGGTCTCCACCTCGGACCCGGCCTTCACGCCCGGCTCGTCGCGATAGCCGTCAAATTGACCCAGAATCATGTCATCGGCGGTAAGCGGTTGTACGCTGCGCAGCACCTTCACCCGCTCGTCGCGGATTGATTCCACATCCGGACAGGGCGGCGGCTCCATGGCGATGTTGCTCACCAACTGCATGAGGTGGTTCTGCACCACGTCGCGCAGCGTGCCCACACTGTCGTAAAACGCTCCTCGTCCCTGGACTCCAAACTTCTCCGCCATCGTTATCTGCACGCTTTCGATGTACTGGCGGTTCCACAGCGGCTCCAGAAACGAATTCGCAAATCGAAAGAAGATCAGGTTCTGCACCGCGTTTTTGCCCAGGTAATGGTCAATGCGGAAAATATCGTTCTCACGAAATACCCGGTGAATAATCTTGTTCAGCGCCCTCGCCGACTCCAGATCCCGCCCGAAAGGCTTCTCCACCACCACCCGCGCCCCGTCGGCATTCCCCGACGCCTTGAGCTTTTCGGTCACCAGCCCAAACAGGCTCGGCGGAATCGCCAGGTAGTGCGTCGGATGCTTTGCATTCCCCAGTTCTTTCCTCACCTGGTCGAAAGTTGACTCATCCGCATAGTCCCCATCCACATACCGCAGCCGCTCCAGCAGCTTAGGAAACCCTATCGGCCCAACCCCTCCATGCTTCTCCACGCTATCCCTTGCGCGTTCCCGGAACTGCTCCAGCGTCCAGCCCGACTTGGCCACGCCGATCACCGGGAAATTCAATTTGTCGCGCTTCGCAAGCCGCTGGAGAGCCGGAAAAATCTGTTTGTAGGCGAGATCGCCAGTTGCGCCGAAAAAGACGAGTGCATCGGATTGAGGCTGATCCATACGCATGATTCTACGGGATAAGATGCCGCCGTTCATATCTAGTAGACTCGTTCCAGAATGGTGCGGCGCTCGTTTTCCCTTATCCCCGCTTGTCTCCTCCTGCTCGCCTCTCTGGCTCACGGCCAGGGAACGAAGCTGTGGTCCCAATCGACGTTTGAAGAACTGGAGCAGGGCAAGCCGCAGGGAGTTGCCATTACCAGCGATGGGCGACTCGTCGCAGGCCCCTCCAGCGCGCTGATCGCAAGCACGCCTTCCACCTACGTGTGGTCGGTAGCCGCCGATAAATCCGGCAACGCCTACCTTGGCACCGGCAGCCCCGCCACCGTGCTTAAGGTCACTCCCGACGGCAAAACAACCAAACTTTTTACCTCACGCGACCTCAGCGTTCAAGTCGTCCGCGTTGGCCCCGACGACGCCGTTTACGCCGCTACTCTGCCTTCCGGCAAAGTCTACAAGCTCGATCCCAATGCCGCCAACGTGTCTGAAGATAACGCGAAGGTCGTCTTCGATTCCGCGGCAACGAAGGAAAAGCCCAAGTACGTCTGGGACATGATCTTCGATAGGGAGGGCCGCCTCTACATCGCCACCGGGGGGCCCGCTGGTATCTACCGCGTTGACCCGCGCACCCCCGCCGCCAAACCCGATCTCTTCTTCAAAAGCGATGAGCAGCACATCCGCGCGATGGCCTTCGATGCGGCCGGAAACCTCATCGCCGGCTCCGACGGAACCGGCCTCGTCTACCGCATCGATAAATCCGGCAAAGGCTACGTCATCTTCGATTCGACCCGGCGCGAAATCACCTCCGTTGCCGTCGGCGCAAATGGAAACATCTATGCCGCCGCCGTCGGCGAAAAGGGGCGTACCACGCTGCCGCCGCTTCCCGTCACCGGCGGAGCCACCGCTTCCGTAACCATCAAAGTTGTACAGCCGGGCTCCGTGCATGCGCTCAGCGGAAACACCGTCATTCCCGACGGCTCCGAGATTGACGAAATCGCTCCTGACGGCGCACCGCGCAAACTCTGGTCCGATACCAGCGACATCGTGTACGCCATGCGCTGGACCCCGAAGGGCCTGCTCGCCGCCACCGGCAATCGTGGGCGCATCTTCCGCATCGCCGAAGACGGCTCTTTCTCCGACATCGCCCACCTCGAAGCCTCGCAGGTCACCGGCTTCGCCGAATCAGCCCGCGGAACCTATCTGAGCACCGCCAACACCGGTAAGCTCTTTTTGCTGAGCAAAGGCGACGCTGCTCAGGGAACCTACCTGAGCGATGTCTTCGACGCCCAGATCTTCTCGCAATGGGGACGCGCCGAAGTAGGCACAGCCGCAGGTCCCGCGTCGTCCACACCCGACTTCGACCTCTACGCCCGCGCAGGCAACATCGAAAACCCCGAGCGCGCCTGGAGCGACTGGCAAAAAGTCACACCCAACACCGGCAGCATCGGCCTCTCCTCAGCGCGCTTTGTGCAGTGGAAGGCGGTCCTTCGTCCGGGAGCGGAAATTTCCTCCGTCGGCATCAACTATCTGCCCGTTAACGTCGCGCCATCCATAGACGAAATCGTGGTCGAGCCCGGCGCGCGCGTCAATCCCACAGCCCAGTCTAGCCAATCGCATGCCGTCGCTATCAATTTTCCGCAGCAGCACAATGCGCAGGTTGTCAGCTTTGCGCAGACCGCCGGACAAGGCCCGCTCGTCGGCCTGCGCGACAAGTCGGAAATCACCCTGCGCTGGAAAGCTCACGACGAAAACGGCGACACCCTCGTCTACTCCGTCTACTACCGCGGCGAAGGCGAACATAACTGGCAGCCGCTCAAGAAAAACATCAAGCAAACCTTTCTCAGCTTCAACGCGGAGCTACTGCCCGACGGCCCCTATCGACTGAAAGTCATTGCCAGTGACGCGCCCTCGCATAACCCCGGCGAAGCACTCACCGGCGAAAAGGTCAGCGACCGCTTCGTCATCGATACCACGCCACCCGTCATCAGCGGCATGACCGCGCAGCTCGTCAACGGCAAAATCCACGCGGAATTTAGCGCCACCGATGCCACCTCGCCCATCTCCCACGCCGAATACTCCGTGGACGCCGGCCCCTGGCAATACATCGAGCCGGTTGGCAAGATTTCCGACTCGCTGACGGAAAAGTTTGCCTTCGACGCGCCGCTTCGCAGCAGCTCCGCCAACGCTCCGGCCCCGGCAGACGCATCAGAACACGTCATCACTGTAAGAGTCTTCGACCGCCCGGACAATTCCGTCGCAGCAAAGGCGGTGGTGCGGTAGTGGAAAGAGCTCTGCTCAATTTTTTATATGCGTTTTGAATTCTTCGTCGCCGCGCGATATCTCCGGGCCAAGCGCCGTCAGGCCGTGGTGGGGGCCATCACGACTATCTCCATCATCGGCGTCGCCGTCGGCGTCGCCTCGCTCATTATCGCGCTGGCCATCACCAGCGGAATGCGCCGGGACCTCCAGGACCGCCTGCTAAGCTCCACCGCCCACGTCGAGCTAATGCGCACCATGAACGACGGCATCAAAGATTGGCAACCGTTGCTCACCCGCCTGCGCAAGCTGCCCCACGTCACCGCCGCTGCGCCCGGACTCTACGAGCCCGTGCTGGTGGCTCGCGGCACCCTCTCCGGCGGAGCCATGCTCAAGGGCATCGTCCCCAGCGAAGAAAAAACCGTCAGTACACTCTTCTCCAACGTCACTTCGGGTTCCGCCGCGCCGCTCTCGAAACCCGTCGAGGAAAACTCCGCCGACTCCGCCCCGCCGCCCATCGTCATCGGCTACGACCTGGCCAACACTCTCGACGCAAAAGTCGGAACCACCGTCATGGTCATCAGCCCGCAAGGCGAGCTCACCCCCTACGGACTCGTCCCCAAATATCAGCCCTTCCGCATCGTCGGAATCTTCCACTCCGGCTTTTACGAATACGACGCCAGCTTCGGCTTCATTCGCCTCAAAGACGCGCAGCGACTCTTCGGAGAGCCGGACGTCATCTCCGTCATCTCCTTCAAGGTCGATGACCTGTACCACGCCGACCGCATCGCCAGCACAATCGAAGCCGCCGCCGGCCCCGGCTTTCAGGCTCGCAGTTGGATGGAGCAGAACCAGGAGCTATTCCACGCCCTCAAGCTCGAGCAGGTCGTCACCGTCATCGTCATCGGACTCATCATCTGCGTCGCTGCCCTCAATATTCTCATTGCGCTCACCATGATGGTGATGGAGAAAACCAAGGACATTGCCGTGCTGATGTCCATGGGCGTGCAACCCGGGCAGATTCGTCGCATCTTCCTCATGCAGGGCTTTCTCATCAGCGTGGTCGGCACTGTGATCGGCCTCATCCTGGGCTACGTGTTTTCGTGGGCGGGCGGACACTACCAGTTCATTCACCTTTCTGCGGAGGTCTACTCCATCAACTATCTCCCCTTCGCACCGCGCGCTATCCACGGCGTCATTGTGGCGGTGGCATCCCTCGGTGTTTCCCTGCTCGCCACGCTTTATCCATCGCGCTCCGCCGCCCGCGTCCTCCCCGCCGAGGCTCTCCGTTATGAATAGCCTCCGCGCCGCGTTCGCCCTCCTGCTCGTCTTCGCTCTCGGCGCACCGCGCTCCTCCGCCTACTCCGTCCTCACCCATGAGCAGATCATCGACCTCGCCTGGGACACCGCCATCCGCCCCGTGCTGCTCAGCCGCTATCCCAACGCCACACCCGCTCAGCTCAAAGAAGCCCACGCCTACGCTTACGGCGGTTGCGTCATTCAGGACGAAGGCTATTACCCCTTCGGTCACGCATTCTTCAGCGACCTCACGCATTATGTCCGCACCGGCGATTTCGTCTCCGCCCTCATACGCGACTCGCGCAGCATTGATGAACTGGCGTTTGCCCTGGGCGCGCTCTCGCACTATGTTGCCGACAGCATCGGCCATCACGATGCGATCAACCCATCCACCGCAATTGAATTCCCGAAGCTTGCGAAAAAATATGGGTCAGTCATTACCTATGGTGAAAGCCCCCACGGCCACGTCCGCACGGAGTTCGCCTTCGACATTGACCAACTCAGCAAGCGCCGCATCGCGCCAGCCTCTTACCTTGAACACGTGGGATTCAAAGTCCCTGTCCGGCTACTCGCGCAGGCCTTTTATGAAAACTACGGCCTGCATCTTCGCAGCAATCTTTTCCAGCGCGCCTCTATTCGCACGTACCGTTGGTCTGTCCGCACTTTTCTGCCGGACATCGCCTGGGCCGAAGTGCTGCTGCACCGGAAGGATTTCCCCGCCGACGCTCCTGGCCCGGAACTTGACCTTTACGCCAAGCGGCTTTCCGAGGCCGACTTCAACAACGGATGGGAACACTACCGTAAGAAAGCCGGAATCAAGACCCACGTTATCGCCGGCATTATCTTCATCCTTCCCAAAGTTGGAAAGCTCTCCGACCTCGCCGTCCGCGGCCCAAAAGCGGAAACGGAAACGAAATATATTGCCAGCGTCAACCAAACGGTGACACGTTATGAACTTCTGCTGAGCAGGCTGGCAAAGAACCCGTCCCAGCCGCCCCGCGAAGCCATGAAGATCGACGACCTCGACCTGGACACGGGCACGCGAGCCATTCCCGGCAGCTACGCGCTCATGGACAAGACCTACGCCAAGCTGCTGAATCAGATTGTCTATGTGCGGGAACCGATCCCAGGCACCATCAAGCGCGACATCCAGGCCTATTATTCCAACCCAGACTCTCCCATCAGCACTAAAAAGCACAAGAGAGCCTGGAAAAGGGTCCAGCAGCAGCTTACGGTTCTGGAGTCCATGCCCGTGGTCCCAAAGCGGGAAGTCGCCGCTGTTGCCGCCCAGGGAGACTAGCCGGGTTCCTCCGCCCGCAATCTTTCTTCCCTTTTGGTGTTTAAGAATGGTAGAGGTAGATATGGAGTCCCCAGCAGACACATCGCTCGCCCCCAGCCAGGCCCCCGCCGGCGTCGTGAATCGTGGCGGCGACCTCGGACATCCAATCTTGATAAGAGCCATCAATTTAAGCAAGGAATACACAACCGGGCGCGGTCACCTGGTGTTGTTTGATGGCCTCAGCTTTGACGTGGCTCAGGGCGAAATGCTCGCAATAGTCGGCGAATCCGGTGCCGGAAAGAGCACGCTTTTGCACATTCTCGGGGCTCTTGATACCCCTTCGAGCGGTGACGTATACTGCGCCTCAATTCACTTGAGAAGTTTATCGAGCAAAGAGGCCGCCCGCTTTCGGAACCGCGAAGTTGGCTATGTCTGGCAGTTTCACTACCTGCTACCGGAGTTTACGGCTGCCGAAAACGTGGCCATGCCTCTGCTGGCCCGTGGCGAATCAAAATCGAGCGCGCTCAACCAGGCGATCGCATGGCTCAAGGAGGTAGAGTTGGCGGATCGCGCCACCCATCGCGCCGGAGAGCTTTCAGGAGGCGAGCAACAGCGGGTTTCGCTGGCACGGGCGCTGGTAACGGGGCCGAAAGTCCTGTTGGCGGATGAGCCAACAGGGGATCTCGACAGCCGGACTTCGGGCGTGGTTTTCGACCTGGTGGAACGACTTCACCGTACGCATCATCTAACTTCTGTGATCGTTACGCACAACATGGAGT
>JBOGMA010000363.1:0-1816 GCA_050746465.1 Acidobacteriaceae bacterium | reverse complement strand
CTCCCAGGGATTATTGGGCTCGGCCCGGTCGTATGTGCCGCCGTTGTAGCCGGTTTGTTGGTCCGGCAACGGCGACTCGGCCGCCAGAATGATGGCGCCTTCACCGAGATTGAGATGCACGTAGCTCTTGAGGTGAATCGAAAAGCAGAGATACGTGCCCACCGGGAAGAAAACGATGCCGCCTCCCGCATCGGCTGCGGCTTGAATGGCGCGATTGACAGCCGCTGTATCCACGGTTTTGCCGTCACCTGTGGCGCCATAGCTGCGGACATTATATATGGGCTGCTGCGGCTTGGGGCCGTGTGGCCCGGGTGCGGCCAAGGCAAAAGATGGCAGCTAAATTCCCGCCAAGCCTAAACCGCCGGTGCGCAGAAAATCACGGCGCAAGGAATTGAAAGACTTCATTGATCCCCTTCATTGATCCCCTTTCGGGCGCAGGCCTATGGAGTTCAAAGCCTCACGCGAGATAAGTATAGTTGTATGTTTTTTGTAAGCCGACGCCGACGGAATCAATCAACCCAGCGCCGCCGGCAATTCCAATGGCGGCGTGTTGCCGCCGTCTTGGCCGGGGCAGTTCCTTGCCGCTTCTTCGAAGCACTCTCGTGCAATGCGCACCAGCACCAGAGACTGTTGCCAGCGGTCGGATTCTTCGCGGCCCTCAAACACCCGTGCATAATAGATTTCGGGTCCGAGCAACTCGAGCGTAAAACAGAAGCTGTCCGCGCTCGATCTCCTGCGCAGGAAGCCTAGAAAGGACTCGGTCCAAAGCGCACGGAAGTGGCCCACGTAAGGCCGCTCTTCCGCGCTGCCGTCGCCGATGTCCACCTGCATGCAACCGGGATTGCCGATGCGGCCATGCAGGAACGCAATGCGGCTCAGGACTGGCCGGATGAATTCCAGATTATTTTCGAAGCCGCCGTAAACCATCTCTGTCCCGGTGTACCAATGCGAAAAATCGCCGTTCAGCTCCAGGTTCGGAAACCGCGCCAGCAGATGCACGGCACGCCAGGGATCCTGAAGAATCGTTGCGCGATGTGTTTCGGGATAGAGCGGAACGGAATATTTTACCGATGCTTCAAGAACGGCGCTGATCAGTGCGGCGGCTTCGTCGTCGCTCTCCTTGCCCCATCCAACATGGAGCGTGAGGCATTCCAGGCCCTCTTCGCGCGCTTCCTTCGCGATCGGCCCGGCCTCGTCCGGCGTGTTCACGCGGCTGCTGCCGCAAACACCAAGCCCTACTGCCAGCGCTTTATTTCTCAATGGGCAATCGAGCGGCTGGACAAATTGGACGCCGTCATAACCGGTATTGCGAACCGCCTGCAATGGGTCAGGTCCCAACTGCGGCATGCTCTGGAGCGCCCGGAGATTCATAAAACATCGCAGGAGTCGTGCTGCCGCGACGTTGGTATCTTCGCTCGTTTTTGTCATTGCTAAAACTCGTCGTATGCTATCTGCTTCGATGGCACGCCGATCGACGCCAGCATCCGGTTGCATGCTTTGATCATCATGGGCGGCCCGCAGAGATAATACTCGATTGCCTGCGGGTTCGGGTGTCTGCGTAAATGCTCATCGAAAACGACTTCGTGAATAAAGCCGGTGTGCCCCGTCCAGCCATCTTCCGCGAGTGGAGCGGAAAGCGCGAGATGGAAGGAGAAGTTGGGACTCCGCTTTTCGAGCGCGCGGAAGTAATCCTGGTAGAAGATCTCCTGGAGCGAGCGAGCGCCATACCAGTAACTCATGCGGCGCGCGCTGCCTTCCGCTTCAATCAGATGAGACAGATGCGCTCGCAGCGGAGCCATCCCCGCGCCGCCGCCAA
>JBOGMA010000362.1:0-7864 GCA_050746465.1 Acidobacteriaceae bacterium | reverse complement strand
TTTGCGCATCGCACCGAGTGAGCCCATGCCGCGGTACGACTTGTACGTACGGCCCTGGTACAACACGGTCTCGCCCGGCGCTTCGTCGGTGCCGGCCAAGAGCGAACCGATCATCACCGAGCTCGCGCCCGCAGCGATCGCTTTGACCACGTCGCCCGAGAACTTGATGCCGCCGTCGGCGATCACCGGGATGTCTTTCTCGGCCGCGGCGTTCACGCAATCGGTGATGGCGGTGATCTGGGGCACGCCAGCGCCGGTGACGATGCGGGTGGTGCAGATGGAGCCGGGTCCGATGCCGACCTTTACGGCGTCGGTTCCATGCGCGATGAGGGCCTTGGCTCCGTCGTAGGTGGCGATGTTTCCGGCGAGCAGGGCGACGTCGGGGAATGCATTTTTGACGGCGCGCACGGCTTCAAGCACGCGCGAGGAGTGGCCGTGGGCAGAGTCGATGGAGAGGACGTCGACGCGGTTCTTGACCAGTTCGGCGGCACGCTCCAGGAAGTCTCCTGTTGCGCCGAGGGCGGCGCCGACGCGGAGGCGGCCCTGATCATCCTTGGAGGCGTTGGGATATTTCAGCTTTTTCTGGATGTCCTTGACGGTGATGAGGCCCTTGAGCTCGTAGTTGCCGTTGACGACCAGCAGCTTTTCCACGCGGTTCTCGTGGAGGATGCGCTCGGCGTCCTCCAGAGTGGTGCCGACGGGCACGGTGATGAGGTTGGTCTTGGTCATCACGTCGCGGATGGGAATGTCGGTACGGGTTTCAAAGCGGAGGTCGCGGTTGGTGAGGATGCCGACGAGCTTCTTATTTTTGGTGACGGGCACGCCGGAGATTTTGTAGCGGCGCATGACTTCGAGCGCATCGGAGATGAGCTGGTCGGGCGTCATGGTGACGGGATCGACGATCATTCCGCTCTCGGAGCGCTTCACCTTATCGACCTCGCCGGCCTGCTGCTCAATGGAGAGATTGCGATGGATGATTCCAAGTCCGCCCTGCTGGGCCATGGCGATGGCCAGACGCGATTCGGTCACAGTGTCCATGGCGGCGCTGAGGAGCGGCGTATTGAGGGTGATGTTTCGGGTGAGGCGGGTCTGCGTGCTTACCTGCGCCGGAACCACATCGCTGTAGGCGGGAACCAGTAACACGTCATCAAATGTCAGAGCTTCGGGGACAGGATGTTCAATCATAAGTGAAGATGCACCGCGGCCTGGGATGCGAAAAGACTTGATCCGGCGCGGTGGCTATTTCGTTATTGTAGAGCCAAACGGGGTTTTGGCTGTAATTCAGCGCAAATGTGGCTCTGTTCTCTATCGCGGAGGAGGGATGCGAACCGTATTGGCGCGGCAGGATCGGATGGGACCGCACGCAACTGGCTGGAGCGATTTGCTGAAGCAAACTTCGACTGCTGTGAGGTAGTTGTGCCCGCAACTTATGACCAGGCTGCTGGCCGGAATCGATGGGTTGGCGCGGGTGAAGAGATCAACGATGTCCTGGGGCGGCATCGACTCCTGCTGATCGAGCGATGCGAGTTGCGCTGGAATTTTGACCGAGCGAACGGCTTTGCGGGCGAGCGAGAAGAAGGCGTCGGGCGTGAGGCCGGAGCAGGTGCCGTGCGCGCGCCACTCATGGCGGAGCAGGCCGGGGTCGGGATAGAGGTCGGAGTACTGCGCGGGATCGCGCGGTCCGGGCGCATCGGAACAGTTCTCGGGATAGCCTCCGCTGGAACTCTGCGGCCAAAGGCCGTGGAGAACGAAGGATGCGTGCTCGGAGCACTCGACGGCCTCGGGATGCGAGTAGCAGAACTCGGGCGACCATGAAAGGTTCAGCAGGTAATAGTCGAAGCTCTGCTGCGCTGCAGGCGCCGCTTGTGCGCGATATGACTGCTGGCTGGGCGATTGCGGGGAAGGCCGCGTATTTCGGCAGGCGGTAACGGCAAGGGCGGCTACGAGGAGTGCGAACGCGGCTGATGCGAACGCGGCTGATTGGATGGCCTTCATGATGTTATCCGAGGAAAACCACTTGCTCAGAGCGCAGGCGTACTCACTCTTTGCTGCGATCAGTGAACTCTGATCTCAGCAAAGTCACTCCTGCCTGGTCTCAAGATCTGGTGAGCGCGACGTTATCGCACCTTCAGCTTTGCTGGTCTGAACCCTGGTCAGCGTCCTGAGCTGCTTCTTCCTTCTTTTCCTCAAAATGCTCAGTGATCTTTTTGACGCCTTCAAACCCGGCGACGGCTGCAATTCCTTCAGTAACGATTCCTGCGTTGGGGTCCAGCTTCTTTGCACCTTCCACAGCGACTACCGCTGCAGCGGCTTCTTCAAGAAATCCCATAATGCTTCTCCCTGAAATTTTCGATGGGCTTGCTTTCCCGTTCGAGACTGACTTTGCATAATACGCCCGCGTGCACAGAGCGCACCACAACACCCCTAATTTGAAATTCTGTCGACGTCGGCGTATTCTGAAGGTGCAGACGAGTTTATCCGGACCTGCCCGTGAGTTGTCGGGGTCTCGGAGAGATGAGTGGGCATGAAGCAGTTCTCCTGTTTTCGTGGCGTTTCCGACATCGTACAGGGCTGATTTTTCTTAAGAAAAAATCAGCTTTGAGGATGTGGGCGTTGAGCTGGCGGCAACAGGAGAACTGCTTGGGCCCACTTTTTATTTGGGCGTGATTTTCGCCGAATCTCAGCACGGCTCCTCTGCACAGCAGAAGACAGTTCGTACTTGCGGAATCGGCCATGGCCCTGAATCTGGAGACAATTCGCACCGCCGCGCAACGCGTGGCCGCCTCGCACGGGCTGGACGCTGTTGACGTGGAGTATCGCGCGGGCGCGAAGCCGCGGGCGCTGTGCATCTTTATTGAGAAGAATGCTGAGGAGCGGGCGAGACTGGCAATGGAAACGGGCGCGGCTCCGGAAGGAGTGGCGGCGGAGCAGGTTTCCGGCATTACTCACGACGACTGTACGGCCTTCAGCCGCGATTTTGGGACGCTGATGGAGGTGGAAGACCTGATGCCCGGCGCGGAGTACACGCTGGAGGTTTCTTCTCCGGGGCTGGACCGTAAGCTGCACGGTATCGGGGATTTCCGGCGATTTACCGGCAGCCTGGTGAAGTTGCAGACCTTTGAGCCGGTAGCAGGCAACCGGCATTGGCAGGGAAGGCTCACACAGGTAAATGCACAGGCAGTCACGCTCGACCTGAGCGCCCTGAAGCAGAAGGGCAAGAACAAGAAAGCTGCAGCCAAAGCAAATCAGGAACAGGTGGAAGTCGCAGTCGGCAATATTGAGAAAGCCTGCCTGATCCCGGAATTTTAATTTTTGAACCACCGGCATGAGCGCCGGACGAGTGAGTTGAGAGAAAACTATGGCAAGCCCGCTGTACCAGACCATCGAAGTGTTGAGCCGCGACAAAGGCATTGAGCCGGAGATCGTTGTGGGGGCCGTCGAGGACGCTATCGCCCTCGCCACGCGGAAGTATTACAAGACGCAGGAAAACATGCGCGCCGAGCTGGACAAGGAGTCCGGCGAGATTCGAGCCTATGTCTACAAGACGGTGGTGGAGACGCCGGAGCAAATTGAGGACCCGCTGAACCAGATCACTCTGGAAGACGCGCGGGAACTTGCGCCGGAGGTTGAGATTGGCGGTGAAATCCGCTATTACAAACCAACCGACGTGCTGGGGCGCATTGCCGCGCAGATGGCGAAGCAGGTCATTTTCCAGAAGGTTCGCGAGGCCGAGCGCGATACGGTATTCAACGAGTACAACCATCGAGTAGGCGAGGTTCTGAACGCCTCGGTGAAGCGGGTTGAGCCGCAGGACGTGATCTTTGACATTGGCAAGGCCGAGGCGCGGATGCCGAGGCGCGAGCAGTCGCGTCTGGAGCAGTTTGCGGTAGGAGAGCGCGTTCGGGTGGTCCTGCTGCGGGTGGATCGCGCGGCCAAGGGGCCGCAAGTGATCGTTTCTCGTGCCGCCCCGGAACTGGTGCAGAACCTGTTCCAGAGCGAGGTTCCTGAGATTTATGACAGCACAGTGACGATTCGCGCCATTGCCCGCGAGGCGGGCGAGCGGACCAAGATCGCGGTAATGTCCCGCGACAAAGATGTGGACCCGGTAGGCGCGTGCGTGGGCATGAAGGGCATGCGCGTGCAGTCGATTATCCGCGAATTGCGCGGCGAGAAGATCGACATCATCGAGTTCAGCGAGGAAATTACGACCTTTGCCGAGAAAGCTTTGCAGCCGGCCAAGGTGAGCCGGGTAAGCATCACGGATCTGACCGAGAAGCAGCTTGAAGTGATCGTGGATGACACGCAGCTATCGCTGGCGATCGGCAAGAAGGGCCAGAACGTGCGGCTGGCGGCGAAGCTGCTGGGTTGGAAGATCGACATCAAGAGCGAAGAGGAGAAGCGCCAGGAGGTCGAGCAGCAGATGCAGGGCTTTGGCGGTGCAACCACCACAGCCATTGAGCAGGTGACCGAACTGGGCGATGGCATTATTCAGAAGCTGGTGACGGCGGGCATTACGACCGTTGAGGCACTGGCGGACATGACGCCGGAGCAACTGGAGGAGATTCCGGGCATCGGCGAAAAGACGCTGGAGAAGATCAGCACGGCGGTTCGGCACTACTTTGGGCAGTATGAGCCGGGTGAGGAGCGTCCCGCGCCGGTAGCGAGCGCTGAGGGCGGCGAAGAGAATATTGCGGCGGAAAAGGCCGCGTCCGACGCCAGCCTGGGGGAAGAGGAAGACGCGCTGAAGCAGGACCTGACGCAGGAAGGCGAAGAGCCTCCGGCCAAGGACGGCTCGGGTCTGGTGAACGACGACGTGGCTGCCGAGCAGATGGAGGAAATCACCGAGACCGGCCCGGCAATTGAGGACGAGGGCGCGGAGCCGGTGGTTCCGGGGCGGGATGACACCAGCGAAAAGCTGGAAGAAAACGCCGTGCCCGACGCGGACCTTGCGCCAACAGCCGAGCTTCAGGAAGAAAGCGACAGGAAACCGGAGGGCGGCGCATAAGAAATGCGCTGCTTCCGACGAGATCAGAGGTCGATAGGCCGCGCAGAAGGCGGCATTTCGAGCCATAATAAGAAGAGTGTGAGAATCCACTGCCAGGAGTTCGCAATGCGCAGCTAAAGGACAGGGGAGCAACAGCAAAGGGGCGGATGAGCAAAGTTCGAATCAACGATTTAGCACGTGAGCTGGAAGTCAAGAGCAGGGCTATCCTCGATGTTCTCGAGACGGTCGGTGTTACCGAGAAGAAGACCCACTCCAGTTCGCTGGAAGAAGACGAAGCCGAGCGTGTGCGCGGCTATTTGCAGCGCGGCAGGTCCGGAGCAGCGGGGTCGCGCGCGGACAATGCGCCCAAGCCCAAGATTGACCTGTCGAAGGTTTCCAAGCCCGGCGATGTACTGAAGGCGATCCTGCAGAAGAAGGAGCAGGAAGCAGCGGCGCATGCCCGTCCCGTTGCTCCGGCTCCCGCGATACCGGCTGCGACAACAGCGCCGAAGAAAGCCGTACCGGCGGCTCCGCCCGCAGCAGAGCCGGAACCGCCGAAACCCGCTCCTCGCAAGATTGTTCCGCAGCCGCGCCAGGCAGCGCCCATTGTTTCCGCGCCGCCGCAAACTCCCGCGATTGCCGCCAAGCCGCCCGCCGGGCCTGTGGTTGTAAAGCCGCCCGTCGGAGTAGTGGCCGCGAAACCCGCGCCCAGCGCTCCTGCGGCGGCAGCTCCATCCGAACCGCGTCCGGCCATTGCGGCCGCGCCGCCTGCGCGACCGGTAGTTGCAAAGCCCGTTGTTGCAGCAGCGCCACCGCCCGCTCCAGTAGCGGAATCAGCCGCGCCCGAACCAGTTGCCGTCGCGCCGCCCGCGGCCGCTCCGGCACCGCCAGTTCCCGCTCCGCGCCGCGTCATTATGCCGCAGACGGGTCCGCGGCCCGTGTATACAGCGCCGCCTTCCAAGCCAGTTTCCCAACGTCCGACGGCCGGCACTGGCACAGGCGCGCAGCACGCTGGAGGAATCCAGCGCGGACGACCGATTTTTGATCGCCGACCCGGTGGACCGGGAGGCGGTTTCAGCAATCGGCCGCAGCAGGGTGCTCCCGGAGCAGCGGGGGCTCGCCGGCCCATGCACCCGACACGCAGCGCTCCCAGCGGCGCTCCAGGCGGAGCGCGGCCCGGCTTTGGACAGCGTCCCGGAATGGGCGGACGGCCCGGCTTTGGACAACGTCCCGGCGGAGCGCCTGGACTTGTACCGCCTCCGGGCGAAGCGCCGCGCGCGCAGCGTCCCGGCCCGAATGCACGCCGCGGCCGCCAGCAATACCCCAGGACCAAAGAAGGCCCGATGAAGGGCTTTGCGCCGCCGTCACGCTTTGGCGGAGCGCAGATTCCGTCAGAGCCGCTGCCGATTACCCGCACCATTACGGTGACGGAAGGCATCAGCGTGAAAGACCTGGCGGAGAAGCTCGAAATTCGCGGCAAGGACCTGATTGCGACGCTGCTGATGCGCGGCGTCTTCGTGACAGTGAACCAGTCGCTCGATGCGGAACTGGTGAAGGACGTGGCGCGCCAATTCGGCGCCGATACGCAGGTCATCACCTTCGAGGACCAGATGGCGAACGAGGCCATCGAAAACCTGCTGTCGCAGGAGAACCCGGACGAACTCGAGGTCACACGCCCGCCGGTGGTCACGGTGATGGGCCATGTCGATCACGGCAAGACTTCGCTGCTGGACGCGATTCGCGAAACCGACGTAGCCGGAGGCGAGGCTGGAGGCATCACGCAGCATATCGGCGCTTACAAGGTCCGTATCAGCAAGGCGGATTCACCGGCATTTGGCCGCGAGATCGTCTTCCTCGATACGCCGGGCCACGAGGCCTTTACCCGCATGAGAGCGCGCGGGGCGAAGATCACCGACATCGTCATTATTGTTGTCGCTGCCGATGACGGCGTGATGCCGCAGACCGTCGAAGCCATTGACCACGCGCGCGCTGCCAACGTGCCCATCATCGTCGCGGTGAACAAGATCGACAAACCGGACGCACAGCCCGATCGCGTGAAGCAGCAGCTTGGCGATCGCGGACTGGTTCCGGAAGCATGGGGCGGCAGCACGGTGTTCGTCGATGTCTCCGCCAAGCAGCGGACCAATCTCGACCTGCTGCTGGAAATGATTTGCCTGGTCGCCGATCTCGGCAACCTGAAGGCCACGCCGGGGCGCTCCGCTGTAGGCACGGTCATTGAAGCCCGACTCGACCGTGGACGCGGCGCAGTGGCTTCCGTGCTGGTGCAGAATGGAACCCTGCGCAACCAGGACAGCTTTATCGTCGGCAATACCTTCGGCAAGATTCGCGCCATGTTCGACGATCGCGGACGACCGATTGAAGAAGCGGGACCTTCGACTCCGGTAGAAATTCTTGGTTTGGAAAGCATGCCGGACGCGGGCGACACAATGCTCGTAACGGCGGATCGCGACAAGGCCAAAAACATTGCAACGTACCGCAAGATGAAGGAGCGCGAATCTCAGCTTGCTAAGTCCTCTCGCGTCTCGCTTGAAGGACTTGCCGAGCAGATCAAGCAGGCCGGAGTCAAGGAACTGCCGCTCATCCTCAAGGGCGATGTGCAGGGCTCGGTGCAGGTGCTGTCAGACTCGCTCGGCAAGATGTCGACCGAGAAGGTGCGGATCAAGATTCTCCACACCGGCGTCGGCGCCATTACAGAGAGCGACATCCTGCTGGCATCGGCATCGAACGCCATCGTGATCGGCTTCAACGTGCGGCCGGAACGCAAGGCCGCCGATGTGGCTGAGCAGGAAGGCGTGGAGATCCGGCTGCACTCGATCATCTACGAGCTGCAGGACGAGATTACCAAGGCGATGCTGGGAC